>JBEAYO010000122.1:0-8503 GCA_041159285.1 Bacteroidota bacterium
CTGCTGCGCCGGCAGCCCTGCTGTTACCGCCCCGGAGTGGCCCTTAGGCGGTGACGAGGTGGTGGTATCTAGCCTTGCCGGGTGACTCGAAGTCACCCAGTGAATGCCCCTGGCGACAAGGAGAAAGAAACGACCATCAAAAGCCTTCAGCTGCTCCTGAGAATAACAGGAAAGGCAAATCAGGATCAGGCCAAAGGCCAGCTATCCGACACATGAAATAATCCCTCGCGCTGTAACTTTGCAACAACAAACACCACCAACCGCAAATAAGATGAAAGTCAATTCGGCAATTGCTATAGGCGCATTGTTGCTGCTGGCAACTTCAACATCAATGGCCCAGGCTGAGAAATTTCAATACCGGTTTTCCCTAGACGTCGGGCAGGCCATAGAAAAGGATTCGGTCCCTTGGAAATATCAAGTGGGAGCCAGCGAGTATTCATTCATCGGCAACTACCAGAAGACGAGGGAGACCTGGGATAAGAATGGCGTCGGCACCCCCCTAATAAGCGGTGCAGACAGTTTGCATTTCAGGGAATTTGAGCCCGTGGATGCGAGGGAATACCTCATCGGGCGATCGAAGCAGGAACAAATCATCATCATCAACGAGGCGCATACCTATCCCCGGCACAGGACCTTCGTGCATTCCCTGTTGCAGGGCCTTTATGACAACGGCTACAGGTACCTGGGATTGGAAGCCCTGTTTGACACCACCCTAAACGAGCGGAAGTTTCCGATCCTTGAAAGCGGGTATTACACCAAAGAGCCGGCGTTTGGCAATCTGATCTCGGCAGCGCTCGACATCGGGTTTGTTTTGTTCGGCTATGATGATTTCAAATACAATGGAAAGGACCGGGAGATTGCCCAGGCCAGAAATATTGCTGGTTTCATGAAAAAAAATCCGCCGGCAAAGGTGTTGATACTTTGCGGACACGACCACGTGATTGAAGGAACCCCCAACAACAGGTCCTGGGAAAAAGCCATGGCGGGAAGGCTGAAGGAGTTTACTGCCATTAACCCCTTCACGGTGGACCAGGCTCTATGTCTGGAAAAAAGCGATGCCAGGTATGATCATCCCTTCATAGCGATGGCCGGCAAGGGCTTTCCGGTGGTTTTGGTTGGCAAGGACGGCGCTTTGTTCAATGGGAAAAGGGACAGCGACCAGTTCGACGCCACCATCATTCATCCCGCCACTACCTATGTAAATCACCGGCCTGATTGGCTGCTAAGCCTGGAGGGCAGGCGGGTTTATGACGTCGAACCCGCCAGAATCGTTCAACATCCGCTCCTGGTGCTGGCCTATCGGAAAAACGAGTTTGAAAAGGATGGCATTCCTGCGGATATCATTGAAATTACAGAGGAAGGCAAGATTCCCTCGCTGATTCTTTCGCCAGGCAGTTACGACATCATCTTGAAAAACAAGGAATACGAGGTGGTGGGCAGGTATGAAGTGCATATTGATTGACGTACCTGGGTCTGGTCAGGCCTGGTTTCAGCATTGGAGCGGCACTTAAGGCGTGGACAGGTCCTTTCAGGATGACAAGGGGAGCCTGCCGGCGCGGGGCTCGCAGTACAACAACAGCAGCACCCGGCACAATCCGTGCAATCCATTAATCCGTGCAATCCGTGATCCAGACTTTGTTTGCATGCAACTCCCCGCCCTCGCACCTCCCCGACATTAGCAGCCATCCGGGGGCGGCGCCCAGCAAAATTTGTAGCTTAGCGCTTGCATCGCACGGAAAGACCAGGCTCTGTGCCCCTACAACAACCATCACCACCTTTCAAAACCTCATCACATGAAAAGAACATTCAGTCTTTGCCTCCTCATCGCCGCCTTGGCAACACCGGCGAAGCCCCAGGGATTACTCCCCCAGGTGGCCAGCGGGAAAATCGAGCGCGTCGACAATTTCCAATCGCAGCACACAACAGCCAGGAACATTGACATCTGGTTGCCGGCTGGCTATTCCGGGGCAAAGAAATATGCCGTGCTGTACATGCACGACGGGCAGATGCTGTACGACCCGGCCCAGTCCTGGAACAAGCAAGCCTGGGACATTGATGAGGTGGCCTCGGAGCTGTTCGCCAACGGCATGGCCAGGGAGTTCATCGTCGTCGGGATTTGGAACGGAGGGCCGACTCGGCATCAGGAATATTTCCCCCAAGCGCCATTTGAAGCGATGACGCAAGCCGAAAGGGACACCGTCATTGCCCAGCTTCAAGACGCGGGGAGGACAAAAGCCAGCTTCCAGCCACAGTCTGACGGCTACCTGCAATTCATTGTAAAAGAGCTGAAACCCTACATCGACCAGCGATATTCCGTCAATGCCGGGCCGGAAGGCACCTTCATGGCCGGAAGCAGCATGGGTGGGCTCATTTCACTCTATGCCATTTGCGAATATCCCGAAGTGTTCGGCGGCGTTGCTTGTTTGTCCACCCACTGGCCGGGGACGTTCACCCTGGAGAACAATCCAGTTCCCAACGCCCTGATTGAATACCTGGGCAAAAAGCTTCCAAGCCCCGAAAATCGCAGGATTTACTTCGACTGCGGCGACCAGACCCTCGATGCCTTGTATCCCGCCATTCAGGCCAGGGTTGATGACCTGATGCAGCGCAAGGGCTATGCTCCCGGGAATTGGACCACCAGGTACTTCCCCGGGGAGGACCACAGCGAGAAGTCATGGAACAAAAGGTTGCAGGTGCCGATAGGGTTTTTGCTGGGGAAATGACTGCCAGGCTGCCGCGGGGAGCGTTATTAGTGCGGTCGGGGGACGTGTAAAAATCCCTTGCGCCTTGTTCCGCCGGTGCAGGGTGGCATCCGGGAAGGGCGCCGGCGGGCCTGTGGCCTTTTCAAAGAGAGGTACTGTGCCCCGGTGACTTTTTACACAAATCCCCGACCGCCCATTCCGGGAGGCAAGCAGCATCTGCAAGCGGTGCTAAACAGTTACTATTAAAACAAAAAGGGCGTTCGCAGGAACCTCCGCGAACGCCCTTGGCATTTTATAAGAAATACGACTTAGTTCTTATCCCACCAGAGCGGTGTGCTGACCTTGTCGGGACCACCAAGCAGCGATTCAGCAGCCTGAACTGCTTCGCCATTGCTCTGGCGCTCCAGGGTTAGGAACGGGATGCGGCGGATGTGCGTGCCAGCCGGCAGGTCCGTGTTGTCAGAGTTGACCACCGGGTACAGCTGCGGCTGACCGGAGCGGCGGGTATCAGCCCAGGCCTCTATGCCGTCGGGGTAGAGTGCCAGCCACTTCTGCATGCCAATCTGCGCGCGGTTGGTAGCTGCGTCGCCAGCCCACTTGATTGGCGTGTTGTTCACGGCAGGAGAGTTCTGCTGGTCCTGCGGAGCAACCGGCGTGGCCGTGCTGTTCTGGTAGGCAGCGATGGCGGCAGCGTCAGAGATACCCCACTGGTTCATGGAAGCTTCGATGCCCTTGTTGTACAACTCCTGAGCAGAGCCACCCATGTTCCAGCCGTTCAGCGCACCTTCGGCGCGGTTGAACCAGGCCTCGGCAGCGTGCAGGATGTTCTGCGGCGTCGTGTTCTGGCCAGCCCAGCCGGAGCCAGTCCATACCGTCCAGCGAGTGCCCACGTTGGAGTTCTGCTGCGCCGTGTTCTGCGATTCGTTTTGCTGAGCAGGCAGCAGGCCGTTGCGCAGACCTTCGTAAGTGCCTGTTTCGATGGCAGGCTGGAAGTAGATGCCCAGACGCGGGTCGGAGTAGCCCTTCAGCGCACTTTCCATAGAGGCGCTCATGCGGAACTCGTTCCACACGGAGATGCCGGAGAGACCGTTGAAGTCGCCGCCAGCCTCGTTTTTCACCATCAAGGCATCGTCGGCAGGCACTTCCATCACACCGCCGGCAACGGCAGCTTCCGCTTCCGTCTTAGCCCTGCCTGGATCCACCTTGGAGATGCGCACAGCCAGGCGCAGCCTGAGCGAGTTGGCGAACTTGATCCACTTGTCCACGTTGCCGCCGTACATGAGGTCGAAGCTGCCGAAGGCATTGCCGCCGGAGTAACCCTGCAGCACCTTCACGCCTGCATCCAGGCGCTTGAAGAAGTCGTCGTAGATGGCATCCTGCGCATCGTAGGGGATGCTGGCCAGGGGCTCACCAGCCTGGAAGTAGGGGATCGGGCCGTAGTAGTCTGTCACCCTGTGAAAGGTGTACACCCACCAGATGCTGGTCATGGCATGCTCAGCAGAACCCGGGTCCAGCTCCGTCAGCAGGGTTTTCATCTGCGGGACTGCCTCCGTGTAAATGGGAATCCAGTGCCACTGCAGCCAGTCCATGCGCATGACGTAGCGGTCGGAGGGGAAGTAGGGCGCCGTCAGCGCGAAGTACTGAGAGTACAGGTCGGAAAAGAGGTTCTGGGCCACCTGGTAGCGCCAGAAGGCGTAGGAAGCAGCGGACTGGGCCTTGGAGAACAGATAGGGATATTCTGCCGGCCCGAGTGCGGAAAGCTTCGTCTTTTTCGTATTCAGTTCATCGAAATCATCGGTGCAGCCCGAGTAGCTGATGGCGGTGACCGCCAGTGCGATGATTACGAAGAGATTTAAAAAATTGAATTTTTTCATAATTATTTTGATTTTGAAAAAAACTTAACAAATGGCTTCCTCGACTATCAGAAGGAAAGTTTGAGGTTCAAACCGATGCTTCTGGAGGAAGGAATATTGCCGTACTCCACGCCCTGGAAGTTGCCTGCACCGCCGAGCGAAACATCCGGGTCAAAGTTCATGCGGCGCTCGGGAACACCCGGCAGTTCCAGCAGGGCTTTGCCCCTGTAGAGGAACATGAGGTTGCGGGCTACCAGCGAGAGGCGGACGTCGTTGAAGAAGCCCTTCTTGCCGAAGGCATAGCCCAGGGTCAGCTCGCGGATGCGGAAGTTGGTGGCATCGTAGGTGAAGAATTCACCCCAGGAGTAGCGGCCACCGGAGACGGTTGTCCAGAAAGTCTCGGCATTGATAGCGGAGTTGTTAGCTTCGCCGGACTGGCGCACTGCGTCGAGCGTCCAGTTGCCATCGCGATAGGCAGTGGTGTAGTCAGCATTGCCGTAGAAGGCAGCGTTGGCCTCCGTACCGGAAACAACCACACCGCCCTTGCGGCCGTCGATGAGCACGCTGAGGAAGAGGTTGCCGATAGAGAAGGAGTTGTTCAGGCCCAGGGTGAAATCCGGGTTGAAGTTGCCGATTTTCTCAGAGGAAGCCGTGACGATGGGCTTGCCGTTGGCATCTACCCAGCGATCGCCGCCGGCGGGATCGTAGGTGGCAGAACCAGCGCTGTTGAGGGCGTTGGCCCAACGCAGGGTGTAGATGTCGCCGAAGGAGCCGCCTTCAGCCACCACAGGGCCGGCAGTGCGGCCGTAGCCACCGGCGAGGAAGGACTGCTTGATCTGTTCGTCCAGCTCGATGATTTCATTCACGTTGCGGGCGAAGTTGAGGGTGACGTCCCAGTTGAATTTGCTGGTCTTGACAGGCACGTAGTTCAGCGAGAGCTCTATACCCCTGTTTTCGATGTCCCCTGCGTTGATGTACTTGGAGGAGAAACCGGAAGGCGTGGGCAGTGCGAGCACGAGCAGCTGGTTGACGGTGTTGGTCTTGTAGAACGTCAGGTCAACGCCGAGGCGGTTGTTCAGGAAGCGCCAGTCGAGGCCCAGCTCGAGAGAGGTCGTCTGCTCAGGCTTGAGGTTCGGAGCCGGCTGGAGGCCGTCGCGGTTGATGAAGCCGTTGTTGCCGCCCTGACCGAAGGAATAGGTCTGGTTGATCAGATAGGGTGCGGCGTCGTTGCCGACCTTGGTGTAAGAAGCGCGCACCTTGCCGAAGGAGATGAACTCAGGCAGGTCCATCATGTCGGAAGCTACCCAGGTCAAGCCCACGGATGGGTAGAAGTAGCTGCGGTTGTCGGCGGGCAGCGTGGAAGACCAGTCGTTGCGGCCGGTCAGGTCGAGGTACAGGTAGTTGCTGAAGCCTACTTGAACCGTACCGAAGACGGACTGGATTTCGCGCTCGACCAGGTCGTTGCCGGACTGGAGGGTGCGTGCGAAGTCGAGGCCGAACTTGTTCGGAATGAGCAAGCCTGCTGCGTTGGAGTAGGAGGAGATGAACTCGCGCTTGTTGACAGAGGTACCGAAGGTATAGTTAAGGGAGATCATGTCGTTGAGCGACTTGTCGCCCATGAGCAGCAATTCGTAGTTCTGCTCGGTGAAGGTGCGGTATCCGCGCTCATAGCGGCCACCCTGCTGTGCCCAGAGGACGGTCTTGTCGTAGAAGTAGTTCTCGTCGGCATCGTTGTAGCGGTCCACGCTACCACGGCCCATGACCTTGAGCCAGTCGGTGAGCTCGTAAGTAGCAGAAGCCAAGCCGATGACGCGGTCGCGCTTATCGGCCACGTTGGTCAGGTCCGTCACCCAGTAAGGGTTGGTGTAGATGGAGGAAGAGGTCCAGTAGCTGGGCGTAGGCTGGCCGAAGGCATCTTCCGTGGAGAATTCCTTCACATCGTCGAGGCTGACGCTTCTGGGCATGAGGAACACGTTCTGGATGGCGGCGTTCTCCTCACCGGATTTCACCTTGTGCTGATTGGACTGGTGGACGTAGGTCACCTTGGCATCGGTGGACAGGCGCTTGGTGACCTGGGTGCCTATGCGGAGGTTGACGGTGTGGCGGTCGAGCTTGTTGTTGGGCACGATGCCTTCCACGGCGCTGTTGGAGTAGGAGAAGTAGGTCTGAACCTTGTCGCTGCCGGTGGTGATGCCCACGGAGTTGTTCAGGGCCATGGCAGTTTCGAAGAAGTCCTTCACGTTGTCAGGCTGGGCGGTGAGTTGCTGGCTTTCGCCGCGGTAGTTGGTGACATTTTGGTTGTTCATTTTCTCACCCCAGCTGCCGGCGGCAGTGGGGGCGAAAGCGCCGCCGTTGCCCTGGCTGTACTCGTTCTGGAAGGAAGGCAGGAGCAAGGGTTTTTCCCAGGAAACACCGGAGTTGACATCTACGGAGAGTTTGCCGGAGCGGCCCTTCTTGGTGGTGATCATGATGACGCCGTTGGCGGCGCGGCTGCCGTAGAGGGCGGCAGCGGCAGCGCCTTTGAGGACGCTGATGTTGTCGATGTCATCCGGGTTAATGTTGACGGCGCCGTCGGTGCCGGAGTAGCCACCGAAGTCGCTGCCTACGGAGCCGTAGGCGGTGTTGTCCACCGGCACGCCGTCAATGACGAACAGGGCGTTGTTGTTGCCGAGGGAGCGGTTACCGCGCAGGACCACGCGGGCCTGGCCACCGGGGCCGGTAGCGGACTGAGAGACCTGGAGGCCGGCAACCTTGCCGCTGAGGGTGTTGACGAAGTTGGCATCCTTGACGGTATTGATGTCATCGCCGCCGACGGTTTGGGCGGAGTAGGTCAGGGCTTTTTTCTCCCTGGAGATACCGAGAGCGGTGACGACGACCTCTTCGAGTTCAACGCCTTCCTGCATGACCACGTCCACGGTGGAGCGTCCACCCACGGCGACGGTCGTGTTCTGGTAGCCGGTGTAGGAGAATTCAAGGGAGGCGTTGTCGGAGGAGACGCGCAGTTGGTAGCTGCCGTCGATGTCGGTGATAGTACCGGTGCTGGTTCCCGTCTCCACGACGTTTACGCCGATGAGTGGATCGCCACTCCCCGAGGTCACTTTGCCTGATACCGTCCGCTGTGCGAAGGTCAGGGAAGCGACCAGGCAAGACAGTAATAGCGTCAATGCTAAATGTTTTTTCATGTGCAATAACTTTAGTTGAAAAAAGAATGAATTAAGCCGTATCTGCTGGTACCATTGCTGGTGCAAAAAACGCATGTTGATGTCAAGCTGCCTCGGGGTTGTTTAAAAAATCGCCGGAGCTCAGCCGAACGCCCTTTTCAAAGCAGGGCACAGCACCCCGGCACGGGGATTTCGGGCTGCTTCGCCGATACTTTCAGGCGAGCCCTTTATAGTGAAACTTCCCGCCTTTGAAACGATTTTCAAAAAACGCGGCACTGTTGCGGTTAACAGTAGTTTGTGTTGGTTTACAGTCGGGAAAGATGATCTTGGGAAAGTACTTTTTTACAGTGAGAAAATCTTTAACAGAAAATGCTACAGGAACATACACTATTCACAGTTGATTTCGGATTGGCCTGATGACAAAGAAACTTCTAAGTGCATCCTACTATAAATCGAAATTCAGCTGCTTTTCGCTGCCTGACCCCTCATATTTTAACTCAGCCTCGTCGCAATCTGCCTTACGAAGGCGAAAGGTAAGGAAAAATATTAGTGCCGTGTACGCACACGGTCAAAAAAAAATTAACAAAGCCTGACAAATATCACCCCATCTGCGACAATTGTCATTCCGCGCCGGCACTGCAAGCAGCTACCTTTATCACTCCAATCAGGCAAGGAATAAAAGCACGGTCCTTGGAAAAACAGCTCGCCGGGGCAGCGCTGCAACAAGTTTAATATATTTTAACTGTTCAGCCACCCTTGCAACTGCTTGTTTTCCGGAGAGGGCGGT
>JBEAYO010000123.1:0-8478 GCA_041159285.1 Bacteroidota bacterium
GTTGTGTAAAAAGCCCTTGCGGCTGGCTCCTCCGGTGCCGCACGGCTTCCGGAAAGGGGGATTTTAGGGCGCGGGGCAGGCCCGCGTCCTTTTCAAAGAGGGGGCACTGCGCCCCGGGGACTTTTCAAGCAACTCCAGCGCCTCGGGGTTGTGTAAAAAATCTCCGAGGCTTGTTCCGCCGGGGTTGTCAGTTGTTCTGTCAGCACTTCAAGTGCTGACAGAACTTGCGGCACCGGCGTTGCTCGCCTCCTGGAAAGGGTGGTCGGCACTGGCCCGCCCCCTTTTCAATGCGGGGAGCAGCCCGAGCTAGCGTTAAGCGCAGCGTCTCTTGCGACTCTCGCTTCCAGGTACCCTGGCCGTGGCAAACACTAATTCATTTGCGTCAAATGGTCAAACCGTTGTGTACCGGATGACCGCAAGAGACGCTGCGATTACCGCTTGCTCAAACTGCAGCTTTTCAGGAAAGAAGGGGTTGTCGATATCCGGGAAGGCCTTGGAAAAAAAGTGATCACCATTGCGATTGCCAAAGTCGCCGGACCAAACCCAGGCCAACAAAAAAAGCCTTTCGCTGCATCAGCGAAAGGCTTTTTTTTATCGTAAAACTAAGTTCGTTATTCCGTGGCTGCCATCAGGCCTTCTCAGAGCCTTGACGGCCAAAAGAACGCTTCTCCTTGCGCTCAGGACTGGCAGGCTTCTCAGTGATTCTGATATTACCTTTGGAAAGGTCAGCCATGACCGGAGAGGCAATGAACACAGAGGAATAAGTACCCACCGCGATACCCAGCACCAATGCAAAGGCAAAGCCCTTGATGCTGCCGCTGCCGAAGATCCAAAGCACCAGCACAGTGAAAAGGGTAGTCAAGGCTGTGAGAAGCGTACGGCTCATGGTGGAGTTGATGGACATGTTGATAATCTCGTGATTTGACTTTTCCGGATGCAGCGTGAAATTCTCACGGATACGGTCGTACACAATCACTGTATCATTCACCGAGTAACCGATGATGGTCAGGATCGCCGCAATGAAAGCCTGGTCAACTTCCATGGAGAAGGGCAGAATGCCGTGCAGCAGGGAGAAGGCTGCAATCACCACGAAGGAGTCGTGCGCCGTAGCAATGACGGCACCAAGGCTGTACTGCCAGCGGGAGAAGCGCAGCAGGATGTACAGGAAGATCGTCAGCAGGCCGAAGATAACCGCCTTCCAGGCACTGTTGCGCAGGTCATCCGCCACCGTGGGGCCTACCTTGCTGAAGGAGGTGACGTGCGTACCGGTTCCATCCGGATCCTTGAAGGCTTCCAGCGTGGCGCCACCTGCCATTTGGGCAAGACCCTCGTGCAGCTTAGCCATCACGCGGTCCTGTGCATCTTCCGCTTCGTCATCTACCAGGTAGTCTGTTACGATATTGTAGGTGTTCTCCGTGTCAACCGCCTTTACCACCGGCGCCTTGCCAAAAGCCGTCGCCAGCGACTCGCGGATGGCATCCACATTAGTGTTTTCAGTGAACTGAACGTTGAAAGAATACCCCCCCCTGAAGTCCACTCCGAGGTCGAAACCGCGGACGAAGAAGGAAGCGATACCCAGCACCGTGATGGTGGCGGAAAGAATGTAGAATGTCTTGCGCTTGGCCATCCAGTCGATGTTCAGGTTGGCCAGGGAGTTCTTGGTGGAGGGAATCCAGAAGCTGAGGTCCTTGCCTTTGGACAGCCACCACTCGATCATTACCCGGCTGACCAACACGGCCGTGAACATGGTGGTCATAATACCAATCATGAGCACGACGGCAAAGCCCTTGATGGGGCCCAGGCCGAATACGGCGAGGATGACAGCGGTGAGGAAGGTGGTGACGTTGCCGTCAATGATGGCAGAGTAGGAGTGCTTGTAGCCTTCCCTGACAGCCAGGGCCAGTGTCTTTCCGGCGCGCAATTCTTCTTTGATGCGCTCGAAAATGATCACGTTGGCGTCCACCGCCATACCGATGGTGAGCACGATACCCGCGATGCCAGGCAGGGTGAGCACCGTACCAAAGGAAGCGACGGCACTGACCATGAAGATGACGTTCAGCAAGAGTACCAGGATGGAGGCAACGCCAGCGCCGCCGTAGTAGAAGACCATGAAAGCCAATACCAGGAGGAAACCTCCCAGCAGTGCCTTCAAGCTGGTGTTGATGTTTTCAGCGCCCAGAGAGGGGCCTACCAGCGACTCCTGGATGATCTGAGTGCGGGCAGGCAACTTGCCAATCTGGAGGATGTTGGCGACGTCCTGTGCTTCCTGGACCGTGAAGTTGCCAGTGATCTGGGAGTCCCCGGTCAGGATCGGGTTGATGACCCTCGGGGAAGAGACCACTGTGCTGTCGAGCACGATGGCTATTTCGCGGTTGCCTTCGTTGAAGGCTTTTTGCGTCATAGAGCCCCAGACGCGGGCGCCTTCGGCATCCATTTTCAGGGAAATGGCCAGCTCACCCGTCGTGGGGTCCGGGCTGGTGGAAGACTCCGTCACGCGGTCACCCTCGAGGGGAGCCGTGTTTTTGCCGGGTTCTTTTTTAATCGCGTACAGTTCGTAGGTGTTGGGGATTTCAACGCCATTGGCATCTTTGGCAGGCTTGCGGGACCAGAGGAACATGACATTCCTGGGGAACAGTTCGCGGATGCCGGGGCGCTCCAGCATGCTGGTGATCAGCTCGCGCTTGTTCTTCTCCGCCATACCCATGGAAGCCAGTCCCATGGAGCCATCATTGAGCGTAAAGATGTCGAACAGGGCACCTCCGGTAGTAGAAGCCAGCGGGTCAGCCACTGCTGCCGTGTCGGCATCCTTGGCGGTGTCCTGGGTATTGGCTGCGACTGCCTGGTTGGTGGAGTCGGCATTGACGGCCGAGGTATCAGTCGGTTGTGCCGGTGCCGGTTCCTGAGTGTTGATTTTGCCGAGCCTGTCGTTGGCCGTGATGAATGCCGCGCGCAGGCCGTTGTCGGTGATGCGGTAGGTATTCCAGAATTCAAGTTTGGCAGCGGCCTGGAGGAAAGTGCGGGCGCGTTGCGGGTTTTCCACCCCGGGCAATTCGACCAGGATGAGATCGCGGGCAGCGTCCAGCGACACATTGGGACCGATAACGCCGAGTTTGTCAATGCGCTGCTTGAGCAGTTCGAAGGTGAGGTTGACCGTTTCGTTGGCCTTTTCGCGCAGGATGCGGGTCACTTCGGCATCGGAAGTGGATGCGTTGATCTGGTCGCTGAGTGACTCATTGCGTTTGAAAACGCTGTTGAGTGGCTGATCGGGCGCCGTTTCTTTCCAGGATTGGGCGAAGAGGGTGATGAAGTCCGTTTGTGCCGACTTCTGCTTTTCCAGGGTCGCCTCCAGCGTCTTTTCGAGCAGGGCGTTTTCAGCGCCGGCACCCGCCATGGTGCGGATGAAGTCGGTGAGATCCACCTGGAGCAATACGCTCATGCCACCTTTCAGGTCCAATCCGAAGTTGAGCTGAGAGTTCTTGAGTTCCTGGTAGGTATAGTTTTTCAGCAGGGGGATACTGAAAATCTTTTCAGTACTCATGGAGTCCAGATAGGCAGCCCTTTCCTTCTTGAGGCAAGGTTTACTGGCTGCATCGCCTTCCCCGCAGATGGAGGCGGCATAGCGGTCGGCAGCCGTTTCTACCCGGTAGGTGGGAATCACAAACATAAATTGGACCAATGAGACCAGGCCCAACATCACGAGAAAAAAATTGATAATTCCTTTTCCTTGCATGACAAGCAAATTTTTAGTTGTAAAGACATGGGGGACGCCGTCCTGCTTTTCAATCTTGGTGTTGAACCTCCAAACCGGCTGGCCACTTAACCCACCTTTACATTTTTAATTACAACAGCTTTGTTTTCAATGAATGTGTACTGCTTTTAAAAACAAATTCTTACAAAAGAATAAGCCAGTAAAAGCAAATGCCTTACTAAAAAACTGGGCAAATATACGGCTTTTACTCAAATCAAGCTGTTTTGTTTCAGCGCCGTGCATTTCCTTGAAAAATTATAGCCCCGGTGCCGGTGCATTAAAATACGAGGTTCCTGGGGCGTTGGTGGATGAATGCGCTGACATTTTCAGCACTTTCCAGCAGCAGGCGCTGGCGCGCTTCCCGGGTGGCCCAGGCATTGTGGGGGGTCACCAGGCAATTCCTGACAACGATGAGGGGGTTGCCGTTGGTAGGCGGTTCGCTGGAGAGTACGTCGAGCGCAGCACCGGCGAGGTTGCCGTTTTCCAGAGCTTCGTGCAGGTCTGTTTCCGCAATGAGCCCGCCCCGGCCCGTGTTGATGAGCAGGGCGGAGGGTTTCATGAGCTGCAGATGATGCCGGTTGACGATGCCTGCTGTCTGCTCATTGAGCGGGACGTGAAGGCTGAGTACATCGCTTTGGCGAAAAAGGGTTTCCAGGTCCACGAAGCTGATACCGGGCAGCTGGTCGCGCTCCGGGTATTTGTGGCAGGCGATGACCTTCATGTCGAAGGCGAGGGCGATTTCAGCGACTTTTCGGCCGATGCTGCCCAGGCCCAGGATGCCCATCGTCTTGCCGGCCAGCTCGGCAGTGGGAGAGCGGTTGTAGCTCCAGTGAGGGGAAGCTTGCCAGCCTCCGCGCCTGACGTCTTCGGCGTGGGCAGACACCTTGCTGGCAAATTCAAGCAGCAGGGCAAAGACGTGCTGTGCCACTGCGCTGGCAGCATAGCCCCTCACATTTGACACCAGGATGCCCTGTTCCCTGGCTGTCGCTGTGTCCACCACGTTGTAGCCAGTTGCCATCACGCTGATGAAGCGCAGCCGTGGCAGCTGAAGCAGGGTCTCCCTGGACAGCGGGGTCTTGTTGGTCAGCAAGATGTCGGCCCCGACCGACCGGGACAGCACATCTTCCGCTGCGGTGATGTCGTAAATCTGAAGTTCTCCCAGTTCCTGCAGGGGCTGCCACGACAAATCGCCGGGGTTCATCGCGTAGCCATCCAGCACTACGATTTTTGTCATTGAGTTAGCTTGTTTTTAAGTTGTTTAAACCGGCTCGGCGCACGTTTGAAATATGTTTCGCCAGTGCCGATTCCCCCCCGGAAAGGTCGACGGGCGGGCCACAGGCCCTTTTCATAAGAGGGTACCTCGTCGAGGAATATTTTTAGACCACCTCGGGTTAGGCGTCCGGGGCACATAGTCTGTCTGGCAAAGGGACTTTTCGGTCAGGCCAGTCATTTCAGACCATCCTGAGAGGCCGCTGCAAAGAATTTCGGATTGCCATGTCAAAAAAAATTTCAACTTTGCAAGCAAAAAGACAAACATATAATGACAAAACTATTCCGGAAAATCTGGGCCGTTTACGGCATGCTGGTATTCTTTCTCCTCTGGCTTTTGTTCTTCCCCTTCTACTACATCGCCTTCCTGACTTTTCCGAGAGCCTGGCGAAAGTACATCATTTGGTTCAGTCATCACATCTACACCAGAACTTTCTTTGCCCTCATCCTGGTGCGGTTCCGCATCCGTGGACTGGAGAACCTCGATTCCGGAAAATCCTATATCATTGTGAGTAACCACCTGTCTGCGCTGGATTTCATGATCAACGCCAGGGCCTTCCCCGGCGTTTACAAATTCCTGGCAAAGCGTGAACTCACCCGCATCCCGCTGTTCGGGTTCATCGTCCGCAAGCTCTGTGTGCTGGTTGACCGCTCCAGCGCCGCCTCCCGGCAGGCAAGCATCAAATACCTCCACGACACCCTGCAGGAAGGGTACTCGGTGTTCCTGTACCCGGAAGGCACGCGCAACCGGACCTCGGATCCCCTCCTGCCGTTTCACAGCGGTGCCTTCCGCATCGCCATTGAATCCGGAAACCCCGTTGCTGTTCAAACCATCCTGGGCGTGGAAAAGATCAGCGGCAAGGCCGATGGGCTGGACCTCTGTCCCGGCGTTGTGACTGTGGTCTGGAGCAAGCCGATTCCCGTGGACGGCCTGGACATCAAGCAAATGGATTGGCTGTCAAACAGGGTTCGCGAAGAGATGCTGAACAGCCTGGCACAAAAATTCTGACCAGGGGCAGCGCTCTTGTTTCGTTGGTAATGGTAGTCAACAGGCTCTAAAACCAGTATCAGCATGAACTACAAATTGCTTTTCCCAACCTACCGGAACAGGTATTGCTTTGTCCGCGAGCAATTGAAAAAGTATGCCGGAGCGGGGAAATACCTACACTGCCTGAACCTCGGCACCGGCGAAGGGGACTACGATCCCATGATTGCCGCTGCCTGTGAGCGCCTCAGCGCTTGTGACATCAACGGGAACGACATCGCCTTTGCCCGCCGGATGAACCAGGGCATAGGCAACCTCGAATACAGCGTGGAAAATGCCCTGGCGCTCACATTTGCAGACAAAGCCTTTGACCTGCTGGTTTGCGTGGACGTCATGGAGCATGTCGGCAAGCCAGAGCAAATGACGCGGGAGATCGCCAGGGTGCTGAAGCCCGGCGGACTGGCGTTCATCACCTTTCCCCAGTCGAATTTCCCCTGGACCTACGACCCGGTGAATTACCTGCTGGAGCGCAGGGCCATCGCCCAGGGGGCCTACGCCTTCGGCCACGAGTACCTGGTCAACCCGGACGAATTCCATCAGTGGTGCTCGAAGCATGGCCTGGAGGTCGTGGAAGACAAGAACCTGAGCGGATACCTGGTCGCCTTGCTGGAGATGTACTGGACGGGTTTGATTCAGCGGATGTTCAAGGAAAATGCCGGCAATGTCAACGGAAGGAAAGAGAATAAGGTTAAACTGCGCCCCACGGTGCGGGAGCCCTGGCCGGTGAGGCTGACGGATGCCGTGGCCCGGCTGGACCGCTTGCTGTTCGGCAGCGCAAGGCATTCGGTGGGAAAGGGTTTCGTGGTGCGCAGGCTCAGCTGATGGAAGCCCTGTGCACGCCCTTGGGGTAGGACCGCTTCATCAGTCCCAGGATTTTTTCATAAGCATCCCGGTCGTCCCAGAACTCAATGCCGGTCACGTCGATGATGAGGATGGGGAACTCCGCTTCAGTTTTGATGTAGCCGAAGTAGGCTTCCTGCAGTGATTGCAGGTACTCGGGGCGCATGTTCTTTTCAAATTCCCGTCCCCGGTGCAGGATGTTCTTGATCAGGTCCGGGACGCTCCGGTGCAGGTAAACCAGCAGGTCGGGGTTGGGGAAGGTGGCGTTGAGGGTATGGTAGAGGCGCTGGAAGAGGCGGTATTCCTCCTGGTTGAGATTGTTGCCTGCGAACAGCAGTGTTTTTACGAAATAATAGTCAGAGACCGTGAGGTTTGGGAACAGTTCTGTTTGCGTGAGAGACTCCTGCAGTTGTTTGTGTCTTTCCGTCAAAAAGAAAAGCTCGACCGGGAAGGCGTAGCGTTCCGGATGGTTGTAGAAATGGGGCAGGAAGGGGTTGTCTGTGAACTGTTCGAGGATCAGCTGGCAGCCGTGGTCTTCCTCAATCATCTGGCAAAGCGTGGTTTTCCCGGCGCCAATATTTCCTTCGATGGCAATGAAGCGGTGAGGGAAGGGTTTGTCGTAGGGGTTGGCGGCATCATCGGCGCCGGGGCGTTGGCTGATTTGTGTCATGTTGTGTCAGGAATTTAAAGGTGGGGCAACGTGGCCATTTATTAGATTTGTTTCGGCGGGGTCATCGAAGTGGGCAAAAAGGCTCTTTTCTTTCCACTTTGTGCCTTTTTTCGGTCACGTAGCCGGGCTATGCGCCCTCAAAAAGCCTTCAAGTGGAAATAAAACAGCACTTTTTTCCCACTTCGCTGACCCGCCTAAGCAAGTCTATTCAGTTTCAAAAAGCATCACGTCCAGCGGGTCCTGGCTTTCATCGAAGAGTTCTTCGATGGTTTTGCCGAGCAGGGGGTGGACCAGTTCCGGGGCGATTTCGAGCATGGGTATCAGGGCGAAGTTTCTGCGGTGCAATTCCGGGTGTGGAATGACCAGGTCCGGGGTGTTCAGTATGGTGTTGCCGTAGAAGAGGATGTCGATGTCTATGCTGCGTGGTTCCCATTTTCCACTGCGGCTGCGTCCGAGTTGTTGTTCGATGTGCAGCAGGGAGTGCATGAGGTCGGCCGGGGGCAGGCTGGTTCGGACTTGCAGGGCCTGGTTGAGGTAGGGGGGCTGTTCGCTGATTCCCCAGGGTTCAGTTTCGTAAAGGCCGGAGGCCAGGGAAATCTCGCCGATTTTCTCTGTTATGAGTTTTCGCGCCTCCTGCAAGTAGTGGAGCCTGTCTCCCAGATTGGAGCCCAGCAGCAAATAGGTTTCATTTTTATGATCCATGATGACGGCAAAAGTAAGGCAACTTGCGAAGAGTTTGACCACCTGTTTGCAATTCTTATCCCTGCTTTTTATCTGGCAATGCTTTTTTTCATAAAATTGTCCCCGATTTGGCCGGTATGTGCTTGCCGAAAAGGGCGCGGGGGTTGTGTAAAAAGTTACCGGGGTGCAGTGCCCCTCTTTGAAAGTGGGCGCGGGGCGCAGCCC
>JBEAYO010000124.1:0-8467 GCA_041159285.1 Bacteroidota bacterium
GGAAAAGACAAGTTCCGCAAATTTCAACTTCCCGACGTCAACGGCCGAGACGTCGCAGATTTCAAGCACCCAAAATCCGACCGGGTTGCTGCCGTCCAGGAAGTTGTAAAAATCGCCTTCCGGCTTGTAAGTGCCCAGGAAGGGAGCCGACGCGGCAGTGATGGAGGTCGGGGCCCACATGGCGAACCGGGTCGCGTTTTGACAGGAAGTATCCCCAGGGTCGCCGTAGTTGTCCCCGGAGCCGCCGTTGCCGCTCGTCAATTCGACCACGACGCCGTTCGGCGAGTGCAGCTTCATGGTAAGGTCAGCCGCATAAGTATGCTCGACAATCAGCTTCACCTCCTTGAGGAAGACGTTGGTTCCCATCGTATTCCCGGGGGCAGAGGCGACCTTGACCAGGAACTTGTTGCCCAATGAGCAGGAGTTGTCAGGTATGTTGAGGTTTATCCCGCAGGCGGTGGGATTGCCGGTAATGCCGCCAGGCAGTTCCGCCCCCGTTACGATGAGCGAGAAGGCCTGGCTATTGCCGCTCAGGCTACCCTTGTGGGAAACGCTGAGGGTATAGGAGCCGGCGGGAATGAGGCCAAGGTATATCTTCTCGACGTTGTCGCGGATATTGTCCCCGGTGGAGGCGGCGGCAGCCGGGTAGGCGGGGTCCAGGACATAGGGGAAGTAAACCGTGGTGTCGGAGCTTACCAGGCGCAGGTCGAGGTCGTTGACCAATTTGATGTCCGGGTTGTCCACGGTTGCGGAATAATCAGGGGTGGCCGGCGGGTCTGTCCAACTGAGGGTGATGGCCAGGGGCTGCAGGCCATTGGAGGTAATCGGCATGGAGAAAGAACCGTTGTTCACCAGCACCTTCTCCTGGATGGTCAGCGCTTGGGAAACATCCTGGGAGATGACCTGTACGGCTTTTTCGGTGTTCATCAGGCCCCAGCCGAAGCGGTAGTCCGGCCCGGGGTGGTCGCCCGCCTCGTCCGCCGTGTGGATGATGAGCCCTTTGAGGGTAGCGGCCCGCATCAGGTTTTGGTCGTGGGTGTCATCATAGTGTTCCTGCAACAGGATGGCGGAGCCTGCGACACTGGGGGAAGCCATGGAGGTTCCGTTGTAGGAGGCATACGCGTCATCAGCACCGCCTAAGGACGAGTAAACACCGACCCCATTGCCCGATATGTCGGGTTTGATCCGGCCGTCATCCGTGCCCCCCCAGCTGCTGAAGCTGCTCATGACCACGCTTCCGGGGCCGGTGTAATTCAACACGTCTTCCACCGCAGCCACCGTCAGGGTGTTTTTGGAGACAGACATGCCCTCCAGCTTGTCGAAGCCCCAGTTCGAAAATCCATCGCCGAGCGGGTGGATAGCCGTATTATAGTCCACATAACCGCCTCCTTCGCACCTCACCTTGTCAGAGGTGCTTGGATTTTCCCCCCTATCGTTGCCTGCCGCTTTTACCACCAGGTAGTAAGGCGCACTATAGGCCAGCAAGTCGCACAGCCAAGACTCTTCGTTGTATTTGCCAAAATCGGCGTCTTCACCGATGGGGTTGAACTGGCTGCAGCCTCCGTACCAGGTCCAACTGTTGTATCCGCCGGAGTTCCCCGTGTATTGCCAACCTCTGTTAACTCCGTAGGAATGGTTTGAAACCAGCAGTCCGGCCGCGGCTGCCGTCGCCATTTCACTCAGGTCTAAATTCCAGTCATAGGCGTTGAGCAGTGCCTGTGGGGCCATGCCTTTGGCAAATAAGGCAGTGGGGTTAGAACCGGTGCCGTCGCCTATCAGCGTGCCGGCCACGTGGGTGGCATGGTTGCTGATGTTGACGGCCCCGTCCACCTGGGTCACCCGGCCGGCCAGTTGTTCATGGGACAGCCTGACGGCGCCGTCATCCCATTCTCCCAGCGTCATGCCGGCGCCGTTGAGGTTCAGTCCCAGCCCGCCCCCGCTGTGCACCTTGTTGGTGCGGGCGCTGATGGCGGCGATCGCATTGTTCGTGGTATAATAGACCGGGTTGCCCTGGTCATCCAGGCTCATCAGCTCCATGACCTGGCCGTCGGGCAGCTCGCTGCGCACAGGCCATCCGTTGGCGGCGGCGGCGGCGAGCGCCCTTGATTTTGCCTCTCTGGCCTGCTTGCCCCAGGCGTCGGCAAGGCTGTCGAGGACGGCCACATTGGTGTTCCTGATGATGACGGAGCGGTCCTGCTGCGCGAATAAAGGCAAAGCCAGCAGGACTAAGGCGAGAGAAATCAGTTGTTTTTTCATTATTAGCAACTTTGAGTTTAAGGTGTTCGTGAGCAGAGCCCCGTAGCGTTTCCAGTGCTGGCAGCGAACTGCCCTCGATACCGCCTGGCCTGGGCACAAAGGTCAGGCTTGTGCATGTAAAAAAAGCGCAGACTTTGGTTTAGAAAGCGCAAAATGAGCCTGAATCAGGCCTTATTGGGCGCAGCGGGGACAAAAGCCGCCTTTGAGTTTGTTACATTTGTGTGAACAAAGGAAAACCGGTTCGAGCCCTTGCCGGCGAATCAGCCAGGCTGCCCGGCCAGCCACAGAATTTTTCAAGACATAAAAACTCAGCTAGTGCAGAATCTAAAACGAGCCGCGCGGCAAGCCTTCCGCGTCCTGCTGCATGCCATCTTCACTGCGGCGGCCCTGCTGCCCGCCGTTGCCATTCCGGTGCCTGCGAGGGCCCAGGACCTGCCTTTCCTGGACGATGCCTACAACAGGGGCCTGTCGCCCTATGGCTACCGCCTTGACAGCTACCGCTGGAATCACAAGGACGGCCTGCCGGACCGATATATTTACGCATTCATGCAGGACCGCGACGGCCTGCTCTGGTTGAGTTCAAAGTCCGGGCTCTTCACCTTCGACGGCTTCACCTTCCGGCCAGTGGAGGCCGTCAACGAAAAGCCAGATGGCGCCAGGATAATTCGGATGCTCCAGGACAAAGCGGGCAACATCTGGCTGGTGAAGTACCAGGACGAATCGTTCAGGATGGACGTTTTACATCCCGCCACCCGGACGACCACTCCGCTGCACAGCTTCCTTGGAAAGGACGAGCCCATTGTCATTCCGGAAGATTCAACCGCTGCATTTTTTTACAACCTTGGAAGCGACATATGGCTTGGCACCGGCAGGGTGGTGTATCGTTATGATGGCGCCTGGCAGGAGGTGTTCCGGGCAGATGCCGGCAAGGAACTGGGTGAATGGCTGCCTTCAAAAGCCGGTTTCTGGGTCATCGCTGGGAAGGAGCTCAGGCTGGTGGATACTTGTGGAGAGATCCTTGGCCGCTTCAATTGGCAGGATTACCGCATCGGCCCTGTTTGGGTCGAGCAGGACCTCAGCCTCTGGGCCGGAATCCTCCGGCCAGGCCAGCCCGGGGTGGAACGCTACCTGGGCTTCAGCACCCAAGGTTCCAACATCGCCCTCAGCACCTCCCGAACCCCGCCTAAAAGCGCCTGGCACAACGATTTTTTCGGTCCCTATCTCGGAAAAAGGTTGGGGCGATGGCTTCAGTACAGTTCCTGGCAGGACAGCCTCTACCTTGGCTTCCAGCCCGTCCCCCTGCTTTTCAACATCTCCCGCCTGCATCCCCTTGCAGACCCCATCAGCCCCAGGTATTTCGACCGGGAAGGAGGCCTGTGGACTGTCACCAACGACGGCATCATCCGGCTGGTGGTCCGGCCCAACCTGCCCTTCGACCGCTTCCTGGCCGATGGCGCTCCCGCCGTCAGCACCCGTGGGATTGCCCTGCTCCGAGGCAGGCTGATTGTCAATAGTTACCTTGGCACCCGTCAGGTCAACCTCGCCGACGGCGCTGCCACCGTGTTCGAGGCCCCCTTCGGTGAACCCGGGCTGGCCTTGCTCTCAGAAGGCACGGACTGCTGGAGGGCCGGCCACAGGCAGCCGCTGCTGCGCCTGGCCAGCGACGGAACCTGGCAGCGTTTCCCCTTCGAGCAGCAACCAGAGATGGTTTACACCCTCCTCCGCAGCTGCGGAGGGCAACTCCTCGCAGGCACCGACAAGGGGCTTTTCCGGCTCGATGAGCGCTCCGGCCGCATGGTGCACGCTGGCATCCGGGAGGGGACTGTCGGCTCACTCCTGCAGGATGGGGACCGCCTCTGGGCAGGCTCCTCCCGGGGTCTTCTGGAACTGGATGATGCCGGCAATCTCCTGCAGGCGGCTTTCGAGCCCGAGGCAGGCAGCAATTTCGGATTCATCACCCATATCCACCGCGATGGGGAAGGCATGTTCTGGCTGTCCACCCACGGCGGCGGCCTGGTCCGCTGGAATCCTGCCACCGGGGAGGTGCGCGCTTTCACCACTGCCGATGGCTTGTCCAACGACAAGTTGCACGCCGTCTATCCCGACAGCTCTGGAAACCTTTGGCTCCCCAGCGATTTCGGGCTCATGCGCTTTGAAAAAGCCAGCGGCAAGGTGCGGACCTTCTTCAGGTCGGACGGCCTGGCCGGCGATGAGTTCAACCTGATCTCGCACTTCCGGGCGCCCGACGGTCGCCTCTACTTAGGAGGCATCAACGGCATCACCTCCTTCCAGCCGGATGACTTCCCCGGTGAAACACTCCCGTATCATTCCACTCTCCTCCAACTCCAGGAGGCGAAGACCTTCAACCTGCGCAGCGGCAAGTTCTCCCGGCAGCCATTGCCTTTTGCCCGGGATCAATCCCTGCTCGTGCACCCTTCCGATGCCTTTCTGGAACTCAGCCTCTCCGCCTTGCATTTCGACCGCTCCGACCTCAGCCGCTTCGCCTGGAAGTTGGAGGGATTGCAGGACGAATGGGTTGAACAGAGCGAGCCGAACATCCGGCTGAGCAACCTCCCTTACGGCCACCAACGCCTGCTCGTCCGATACGGACTGAAGGGCAATGAATGGCAGGGGGATCCACTCGTCATCCCCATCATGGTGCTGCGGCCCTTTTATCTCGACTGGCCCTTCGCGCTGTTCCTGCTGCTCATGCTAACGGGCCTGGCCTGGCTTCTGTCCCGCTGGAGGACCCGCCAACTGACTGCCGCCAACAGGTCCCTGGAGGCGGAGGTGGAGCGGCGTACCCGCCAGATAGCGGCAGACCGGGAGCTCATCGCCCGGCAGGCGGAGGAGCTCCGCTCTCTCGATGAGATGAAGTCCCGCTTCTTTGCCAATGTCACGCATGAATTCAGAACCCCGCTCACCCTTATCCTGGGGCCGATCGATCGCCTGCTCAAATTGCCTGGCCTGGGTGAAAAGGTAGAGGATGGCATTCGGACCATACGTAAGAACGCGATGCGCCTGCAGGGCCTGGTGGAGGAACTCCTGGAGCTTTCAAGGCTGGAAGCGGGCAAACTCAGGATTGAGGAGCAGGCGGTGCCCCTTCAATCCCTGCTGTCGCGCCTGCTGGCTGCCTTCCTGCCCAATGCCGAGCACCGGGGATTGAGGCTGGTGCTGGACTTTCGCTGCGAGCCGGGGCTGTCCCTGGTGCTGGATGTCCGCAAGTTCGAGAAGGTCGTCAACAATCTGTTGGACAACGCCATCAAGTTCACGTCCCGGGGGGGCAGCATCACCCTCTCCGCCAGCTGTGGACCGGAGTTCCTGCAGGTGCAGGTGGAGGATACCGGCCAGGGCATAGGGGAGGAAGACCTGCCTTTTGTTTTCGACCGCTACTACCAGGGTGGGGGGGTGCAGGCCAGGCTGCAGGGTGGCACCGGCATTGGCCTTGCCCTGTGCCGGGAGTACGCCCGGCTGCTCGGTGGCGACATCACGGTGCAAAGCGCGCTGGGCGAGGGCAGCTTGTTCACCCTGGCCTTGCCCGGCAAAAGAGCAAGCCCGTCGGTGGCCCCTGTGCCTTCCCTTCCCCTGGCTGGTGAGCGGCTGGGTGCGGCGCCTCCCGTCCCCGGTGCCTTGTCTTCCAGCAAGCACACCGTGCTGGTGGTGGAGGATGACAGGGACATGCTGGAATACATCCGGAGCTGTCTGGAATCGGAGTACCAGCTGCTGTTTGCGGACAATGGGCTTTATGCCCTGCAGCAGCTGGAACAGCACGTCGTGGACCTCGTGCTGTCTGACCTGATGATGCCTGAGATGGACGGCTTCCAGCTGCTCGAGCAGGTGAGGCAACAGCACGGGGATCTGCCCTTTATCATGCTCACGGCCCGGGTGGAGACCCAGGTGCGCCTGCAGGCCCTGCAGCTGGGGGTGGATGACTATCTGGCCAAGCCTTTTTTGGAGGAGGAGCTGCATGCCCGGCTGCGCATCCTGATACAGCGCTATGAGACACGGATTGCCTGGCGCAAGGGGCAGGGAGGGCTGTCAGCTGCCACCTTGCCGGACCAGGTGGAAGGGGAGGTGTTTGCCTTTGACACGAAGTGGCTGGAAGCATTGGAAGCTGTGGTGAAGGCGAATATGGGAAACCCCGATTTTTCCCTCCTGATGATGGCTGAGCAGATGAATGTGTCAAAGCGGACGCTGCAAGTCAAACTCAAGGCCTATGCCGGCCTCACGCCGCATCAATATCTGCTGGAGGCGCGCTTGTTGGAGGCTCGGCGCATGTTGGAGGCGAGGGCTTTTGAAAGGGTGTCGGATGTCTGTTTTGCAGTTGGGCTGAAGACGACGCAGTATTTTGCCAGGTTGATGAAGGAGCGATTCGGCAAGGCGCCGACGGACTATCGGTAGAAGCTGTGCAGCGCCGGCGTAACCAGCCGCAAGGACTTTTCACAGAACCTCAGTCTTTTGAGATAGCCTTAAGGAAGGTTTAGGCCTTCGCGCCTTTTGAGAAAAGGCGGCCTCGCCAAGGGGTCTTTGACATCCTCTCGAATGCGGCCGGCACTCGCGGTTGAGCAAAGCCGAAGTCCAGCCAAAAAGTTTGAAAAAAAATCAAAACTATTTCCGTTAATTTGTCGCCTATCACAACAAAACGAAAAATATGTCGACCCATAGCAGACAGGTGAATTTGTCCTTCTCGCAGATCATCAACATGAACATTGGATTCTTCGGCATCCAATACAGCTTCGGCCTGCAACAAACCGCCATCAACCCCATCTACTCCTTCCTCGGCGCCGACCCCGAACAACTCCCCCTGCTCAACCTCGCGGGACCCGTCACCGGGCTCATCGTCCAGCCCCTCATCGGCGCCATCAGCGACCGCACCTGGCACCCGCGCTGGGGACGCCGCAAACCCTTCTTCCTCCTCGGCGCCCTGTTCTGCAGCCTCTGCCTCTTCCTCTACCCCTTCAGCAGTACCCTCTGGATGGCCGTCGGCCTGCTCTGGGTGCTCGACGCCGCCAACAACACCGCCATGGAACCTTACCGCGCCTTCGTGACGGACATCCTCCCGGAGGAGCAACAACCCACCGGTTTCCTCACCCAGAGCTTCTTCACCGGACTGGGCATCACCCTGGCCAACCTCTCGCTCTTCGTCTTCCAGAAATACATCGGTGGCGAAACCGAAGCGGGCATCCCCTACTGGGTTTTCGGCTCCTTTTTCCTCGGCTCCTTCTGCTCCATCGCCTCCGTCCTCTGGTCGGTGAGCAAGACCCGGGAAATCCCTCCCACGGAGGAGGAACTGGCCGCGCTCAAGAGCGAGCCGGGGGGCATCTTCAAGCCTCTGGAGGATATCTTCTCGGCCATCGCCACCATGCCCCGCAGCCTTTGGCAGTTGGCATCGGTCTATTTGTTCCAATGGTACGCCATGTTCTGCTACTGGCAATTCATCGCCCCTTGCCTGGCAAAGAGCCTCTGGAACACAGAGGACACCCGCAGCACCCAGTACCAGGAGGCCGTGGCATTCTCTGGCCTGGTCAATGGCTTCTACAACGTGGTGACCTTTCTCTCTGCCTTTGCCCTGGCCTATTATGCCAGGAAGTACAAGGCCAAGCACGTCCATGCCATCTGCCTGACCTGGGCTGCTGTTTCGCTGATGCTCATTCCCACGATACAGGGCATCGACAACCAGTACTATATCCTGCTGCTGATCACCGGCTTCGGCGTGGCCTGGGCCAGCATGATGGGGGTCCCTTATGTGATCGTCTCGCAGGACATCCCGCCGGCCAGGCGCGGGGTTTACATGGGCATCATCAACATGATGATTGTCATCCCGATGATCATCCAGAACCTCACCTTCGGCGGCATAGAGGGCGTTTACCGCGGCGTGTATCCCTCCTTGCTGGCTGCTGACCCGCGCAATGCCATCTCCTTTGCCGGGGCGCTGCTGCTGATTTCCGCCGTGCTGACGCTCACCATCCGGGAGCGCCGCAGGACTGCCGCCGGGCTGGCATCCTGATTTGCAGGTAAAAGAATCCGCTTTTTTATTCCGGGTTATTTTGATGTAAAATGAACCAAAATCATTTCTGTGTGTAGTTCATTAGGCTTGTTTCGGCGGGGTCATCGAAGTGGGAAAAAAGTGCTATTTTCTTTCCACTTGAAGGCTTTTTTAGGGAGAATAGCCCAGCTATTTGACCTAAAAAAGGCACAAAGTGGGAAGAAA
>JBEAYO010000125.1:0-8403 GCA_041159285.1 Bacteroidota bacterium
ATGCAATCCATGCAATCGGAAATATTCAATTTGGTTCTTGAGGCGCGGAAGATGAGTTGTAATAAACACTGCGACTCTAAACTCTCCGGATGCAGCGCAAAATGATGCCTGTGACCTTGCATTATCGGCAGCCCGGCTTACAGCCTCAGATGAACACCGGCGGCCGCTTACCTTAAAAAAACTCTCCCGCGAGCAAATTCACCCCCACCCACCGCAAAATGGCAGGATTGGGTACCCATAACGTCAGTTTTGGGGAAAATGCCGACCCTAAATTTGCGCTTCAAATCATTGCGCCTCAAAAAAGGCTCGTTGATCCGGCCGCTGGTCCAGCGAGGCCAGAGCGGAACAATCGCGGCCATTGCATTGCGGAGGCGCTGACCCATAGCAACAAGTCATTATTCATTATAAATTGAATTACATCAAAATGAGGCTCATCACTGCGCCTTCACTCCTGCTGTTCGCCTATGCGGGGAAGGGGTTTCAGGGCGGTCGGGGGTTGTGTGAAAAATCCTTGCGGCTCGGTTCCTCCAGCGCCGCACTGCTTCCGGAAAGGGCGTCCGGCGCAGATTCAATTGAAAAAAAACTGAACAGGCCAAGCGCAGGACATGCTGAGTGATGGGTCGCAACGAAAGCAAAATGCCATGCTGAGGGCTGCGAGGCAAAGAGACAGAACATCTCAAATCAATCACTATACTCTAATTTAAAATTTATGAATGCGATTAAACTTACCCTATTGTTCCTCCTGGTTCCCTTGCTAGCATCTGAGCTTGCTGCCCAGACAGGCTCCCCGCGATTCAGCATCCAGGGAACCCTTAAAGACGGCATGAGCATGGCCATTCCCGATGGGACCTACTCCCTGAAGTTCAAGCTGTTTGATGCCCCCACCGGCGGTGCAGTGGTTTGGGAAGAAGTGGCCGACGTGGAAATCACCGGCGGCCTGTACAGCTACCTGCTGGGCAGCGAGAACCCGCTGATACCTTCCATTTTCGCGCAAACGCTTTACGTGGGCGTGGAGGCTGAGGGCTATGACTTCCTGCCCCGCACGGAACTCACCTATTCCCCTTCCGCCATGTACGTGCACCTCGCCGGCAACGGCTTCCCCGCCGGGGCTGTCATACCTTACCCCAGCGCCACCCTGCCGTCCGGCTGGCTGCTATGCAATGGGCAGGCCCTCTCTTCAGTCAGCTTCCCGGCCCTTTATGCA
The DNA here is from genome assembly GCA_041159285.1 of Bacteroidota bacterium. Classification (GTDB taxonomy): domain Bacteria; phylum Bacteroidota; class Bacteroidia; order Chitinophagales; family Saprospiraceae; genus UBA6168. The sequence goes on from JBEAYO010000125.1 coordinate 1,205, forward strand.
GCCATTGGAACGACCTACGGCAACGGCTCCGGCGGCATCAACGGCGGCGCCGGCAAAAACTTCAATGTGCCAGACCTCCGGGGTGAATTCGTCCGAGGCCTGGACAGCGGCCGGGGCATTGATCCGGGAAGAGCCCTTGGAACTGCCCAGGAATCAGCCACCGCAGCGCCAAACTCTCCTTTCACCGGCACGACCAGCAGCGCCGGCGCCCATACGCATGAGATGACGAGCCAGTTTATTTCCCAATCCCCAACTGGGTTTTCGCCTCATTTTCACAGCCTCTCGAACGTTTTAGCATTCGGACCTACCGGAGGTGGTACCGCAGGAACCGACACTACCTGGGATTTCGGCGCCCATACCCATGAGGTCACGATCACTGGCGGAGGGGATGCCGAGACCAGGCCCCGGAACATCAGTATGAACTATATCATCAAGTATTAAACAGTTGTCAACGCAGTTGGCATATGCAAGTGCATCCTTTCGGTCGAAGGCTTCTTATTACTGCTAAAGCCGGGCTGCGGAGGCACCATATCCATTAAAATTCAGGCAGCATTATGAAAAATATGAAGTCAAGCCTTTTGATTATTTTGCTCTATGCATTCTGCGGCGAACTGCTCGCCCAGGTGAGCACGCCGAGGATACGAATCCAGGGCACGCTCAAAAATGCGGCTGGCGTGGCACTTCCCAACGGCGCGCAATCCATCACCTTCAAGCTGTTCAATGTCAGCGGCGGGGGGACTGCGCTTTGGGAGGAAACGGCTGCGGTGACTATCTCTGGCGGCATTTACAGCCACCTGCTGGGAAGCGTACAGCCCCTGGACCCCACTATTTTCAGCCAGACCCTTTACGTGGGCCGGTTCATGAACGGGAAGGAGCTGCTGCCGCGTTCTGCGCTGTCGGCATCCCCTTACGCCCTGTATGTTAAGAACACGAGCAACGGCCCGCCTCCCGGCACGGTCACCCCTTTCGCCGGGGCAACAGCACCGGACGGCTGGCTCATTTGCAATGGACAGGCTCTTTCCTCTGCCACCTATCCGGAACTGTTCGCCGTGCTGGGCATGACCTATGGCAATGGCTCTTCGGGCATCAACGGTGGTGCCGGTAAGAACTTCAACGTACCCGACCTGCGGGGTGAGTTTGTCCGGGGACTGGACGAGGGCAGGGGCATAGACTCTGGCAGGGCCATCGGCACGGTACAAGGGGGCAGTGCCAAGGTGCCTTCCAATGGCTTCACCGGGACCACCAACAGTGCCGGCGCACACAGCCAACCGGTGCCGATTGTTTCCACAACATCCTTTCCTCATGAACATGAAGGTAGCGGAGCCGCCACCGGCTATTGTCCATCCGGTGGTTGTACCACTAACACGGTTACCACCTCCTCGGCTGGTGACCACACCCACGACGTGTCGATGTCTGGCGGTGGCGACGCAGAAACCAGGCCCAGGAATGTCAGCATGAATTACATCATTAAATACTGATGCTGTCCGGCGGCGAATGGATGAATCCCGCTGGCCGGGGCATTACAATACAGACAAAAAAATCAACGATATGAAATCAATCTTTTTGATGGTATGTGTGGTCATGGCCTTATTCATTGCCGGTGAAGGCCGTGCCCAGGGCTCCAATGCCCAGATCAGCATCCAGGGGGTGCTGCGCGACGGCCAGGGCGTGATTGTCCCCAACGGGCCGCAGAGCATTAAGTTCAAGTTGTTCACAGCAGAATCGGGAGGAACGGCCCTGTGGGAAGAAGAGGCGACCGTCAGCGTGAAAGGCGGCATCTACAGCCACCTGATGGGCAGTGTCAACCCGCTCAATCCCATCTTATTCGGCCAGACGATCTTTGTCGGGGTATTTGTGGACAACAGCGAGCTGCTGCCCCGTACAGAGCTGACCTATTCCCCTTACACCGTGCATGCGCAATATGCCGGAAACGGTGCGGCTCCCGGTTCGGTGACCTCCTTCGCGGGCGCCACCTTGCCCTCCGGCTGGTTGCTGTGCAATGGCGAGGCCTTGTCTTCCGCTGACTATCCCATCCTGTTTGCCGTGCTGGGCACCAAGTTCGGCGACGGCTCCGGCGGCATCAACGGAGGGCCCAGCAAGGACTTCAACCTGCCAGACCTTCGCGGGGAGTTCATCCGCGGTCTGGACAACGGCAAGGGAGTGGACGCCAACAGGGTGCTCGGCACTGCGCAGGGCTCCGCCACCAAGGCGCCAACCACTCCTTTTACGGCTACGGCAGCCAGCGGCGGCCAGCACCATCATACTTTTCCAACCAGGAACACTACTTGGATATATGCAGAACATTCCGAAAATAATCGCATCTCAGCGGCCCCTACCCCGGTTTCATCAACAGGCACAACCAACACCAGCGGTGTCGGAGACCATTCCCATACTGTGAACATCAACAGTGGGGGGGATCCTGAAACCAGGCCCCGGAACTTCAGCCTGCGCTACATTATAAAGTATTAAAAAACGCACTCAAAAAAATAACTCTCTATGAAAGTGTTACAAAAAATCATTTGCAGTCTGGCACTCCTGGGGCCGGTGGCCCTCCAGGCGCAAAACACCTCGGCCCTGGAGTGCAGCGTCGGGGAGGGCCAGACCATCGTGTACAGCGAGGTGGACTTCAACTACGGCAGCAACGCCAACACCTTCAACCTGAACAACAAGTCGAGCGTCACCTTCGGCCAGCCCCTGGTCATCGCCAGCGCCTCCTCGGAATACCTCATGCAGGATGGCTTCTGGGCGAGGCTCCAGCTGCCGCCCCTCCCGCCGGCCATCGTCGCCAGCCAGGGCGACCTGGAGGACCGCATCCAGGTGAACTGGGACCCGGACCCGCTCAGCCCGGTTTCCACCTCCTACAAGCTGTACCGCGACGGGGCCCTGCTGGCCACCGTGGACGGGGAGACCTTCTCCTTCATTGACTTCAACGTCATCGCCGGCAAGTTCTACACCTATGAGGTGGCCGGCGTCAATACCTTCGGACAGGGCAACCGGAATGCCTCCCTGGGCTTCCTCAACCCCAACGGCATTGTCACCGGCCAGGTGAAGTCCCTGAACGGCAATCCCATGCCGAGGGCAATCGTCACCCTGTCGCCCACGACAGGCCGGTCTGCTGCGTATAACGGCACATCCTATTCCTTTGCAAAATACAATGCCCTATTCCCCCACGACGCCTTCACCCTGTCCTGCTGGGTGAAAATCGGCAACGGCAACAACAGCGCCGCCATCTTCGACATGGGCAGCAACATCAGCAAGAACTGGTGGCTGCACACCACGCCCTCGGGTGCCGGCAAAGGGGTGGTCTTTGGCATGGGACGAGCCCCCGGCGATGTCACCGAACTGAGCTATGCGTTCCCAGCCGCCACGGCAGACGACTGGCACTACGTGACGGTCACCTACAATGGCGCCTCCGCCTTGTTGTATGTGGACGGAGAGCTGGTGCAGACGGCCGTGGCCACCCTCAATGAAGCGGAATCGGATTTCTTCGTCGGGCAAAAGCCGGATGAATCCGGGAAATTTGTTGGATCCGTGGACGAAATGCGGATTTTCAACCTGCAATTGTCCCAGACAGACATCCAAATGTTCCAAAACCAGAGCATCAGCAGCAGCACGGAAGGATTGGTGGCCTACTGGAAATTCGATGAAGGGGCAGGGGTGAAAACCTTCGACCTGACCCCCAGCGGCCTGAAGCTCTTCCACTGCGGCGCGCAGTGGTCCAGCGACAAGCCCACGGTGGTCAATGCCGGCATGACCGATGAAACCGGCTCCTACGCCATCGAGGGCATCAACTACGGCCCCGGCACCATCTTCACGGTGACGCCGCAAAAGAAGTTCTATTTCAACCAGTCGCTGGAGTTCAATGCCGTCAACGACAATTATGTCGAACTCACTGATTTCGACCTCACGGACAGCGCCACGGTGGAAGTGACGGTCAAGGCCTTCGACTTCGCTGGAGATCAGTGCATATTGACCAAGCAGAACGGCGGCGCCCCCCACTTCGGCATCCACCTCAATGCCGGCAACCTGGTGCTGGAAATGGGCGGTCAACAGCACAGCTTTGGCCCGCTCGGCATGGACTACACCCGCTTGTCCTTCGTCATTGCGCAGCCTGGCGGCGGCAGCACGGCGAATGTCACTTTCTATAAAAACGGCGAACTTTCCGGCAGTCATACCTTCACCGGTGTGGCAGCCGACTTTTCCGGGGGCACGCCCTGGACAGTAGGGGCCGGCCGACAGGGCGCCACCCTGGAGCGCTTCTTTTCAGGCCTGATCGACGAAGTGGCTATTTCCAACACCCTGGTGCCGATTTGGGTCATCCAGGCCGCTGCGAATGTGGGGACGGACGTGTCTCGCAGAGAGCTGGTGCATTATTTTCCCTTCAATGAGGGAAGCGGCACCGTGGTGAAGGATTACGGATCCGGTTTGTCAGGTGCCGGCAGCATCGCTGGTGCCCAATTCAGCACGGTGGTGAAAGTGGCCAAGGAAGAGCCTCACCTTTTCACGCCGGCCAACCGCCTGGTCACCCTGAATCCCAGCAACACCAGCGTGGACCAGGTGGATTTCACCGACCAGAGCACGGTGCCTGTATCCGGCTATGTCCGCTTTGAAGGAACCGACTGCTTCCAGAAGGGCGTGGAGATCCTGGTCAACGGCTTTCGCCACTCCCCGCCGGTGTTCACCGATGAGGAGGGCTATTTTTCCATCGAGTTCGAGCCCGGGGCCACCGCCAAGCTGACCCCCGTTTTTAACGAACATACCTTTTACCCTGCCTTCTGGGACATAGACAACATTGCTTCCCCGGTGGCAGGAATACTCTTCCGCAACCAGGTCAAGCGCTCCATCTCAGGTCAGATGGCCGGCAACAACGAGTGCCGCAAGAGTGTCATCCCCAGTGGAGCCATTGTAAAGGTGAAAGTCGAGACCCTGGACGGCTGTTATTACGAGGAACAACAGCTGACCAACTCCAACGGGCAGTTCCTCTTCGATAACCTGCCGCCGCTGCCATTCATCGTGGCGGTCACGGAGCATTCCAACAACGTCATCTACAACTACTTCCAGCTCCTGGGCGGCAAAGAGACCGACCTGACCGACGTCAGCGACACGGTTGACTTCATCTACTACTCCAAGCCTGAGATCGAAATGTCCATGCTGGACACCAACCTCTGCGGTGACCAGATGCTGCTTCAGAGCTCGAATTACACCACCGAGTTCAAGGTGTATCAGCCCTATGACGGCGGCAACTGCTACCTGGACACTTTCGACCTGCACATCGAGAACCTGATGGCTGACCCGGGCGACACCCCGGAGTTCGACACCACCATCACGGAGGGGAAGTTCAAGTACAAGTTCAAGGCGGGCATCCCGAACATTGCCTCGCCTTATAAAAAGACCATGACGGTGCTGGCCAGTGCCAACCAACTGGAGAATACCATCTCCACCCAGGCGGTAGTCCTTGGCAAGCGGCCGCGGGCGGTGAACTTCACCTCCAGCTCGCCGGAAATCCCCATGATGATCCTGCGGGACCCGCCCGGCGACAACTCGAATGCCACCATATCCAAAGGCACGACCGTGTGCAACGGCTGGACCATGGGCTTCAACTCCTCCGTGGCAGCAGGCGCGGATCTCAACCTGAAGCTGGGCACCACCACCGGCATTACCACCGGCATCGGCGTGGCCACCAAGCTGGAGACGGAAATCGAGAACAGCCTGACCTTCGGTCTCAAGACCACCACGAACAACTCGGTGAGCAATAGCACGGAGACCTGCTTCACGGCCAACGAGACGATCTCCACCAGCAGCGGGGACGTCATCCTGGGCGAGGACGCCGACGTCTATGTCGGCGGCGCCATGAACCTGCTCTTCGGCATCACGGACGACCTGCGCTTCGACACGGCTGCCTGCAGTTTCTATGTGGACACCGGCGTGGTCGTCTTCCCTGATAAGTTCAACACGACTTTCCTTTACACGGGCTACCAGATCAAGCGCACCATTATCCCCAACCTCCTGGTGGTCGGGGACACGGCCAGCGCGGCGATGTGGGAATACATCCTGGACTATAACAAGCAGTTGAAGGACCAGGCTGTCTTTGAGAAGAACCTGTCCTTCGACGCCGGCGTGACTTACGAGAGCTCCACCACCACGGAAACCACGAAGACCTCCACCCTCAGCTTCGATGTCACCATCCAGGCCAGCTTTGCCTTGCAGCTCGGCTTCTTCGTCAACTCCACCGGCGTGGGCACGAAGATCACCATGGACCTTGGCCTCGGGGTTTCCACCGAGGAGACCACCACGGAGACGAACTCCCAGACGGTGACCTACACCCTAGAGGACGATGACATCGGCGACGTGTTCACCCTGGATGTACTGCAGGACCGGGTCTACAGCACCCCGGTATTCAATACCATCTCCGGCAACTCCTCCTGTCCCTTCGAGGAGAATACGGTCCCGCGCGACGGGGTTACCTTGACGGTGGACAAGACCATCGTGGCCAATGTGCTGGAAAATGATGAGGCGGTATTCAAGTTCAATGTCGGCAACGTCAGCCAGACAGAGGAGTATCGCTACTATATCCTCGATTTGTGGCAGCCCACCAACCCGAACGGGGCCACCATCAACATCCAGGGAACGCCGAACGCCAGCGGCACCTTCTTCCCGGTAGCCGGCGGCTCTGACGAAGTGACCCTGACCGTCAAGCGCGGCCCAGTGGCCTACGAGTACGAGAACCTGCTGATCAATGCCTATTCCGGCTGCGAGGGGGCGCGCTACGATGCCCTCGGCGACGGCGACTTCCCGCCAGAACCCTTCTACCAGGGCATCGAGATATCGGTGTACTTCCTGGAGCCCTGCAGCCCGATTGATGTCGGCTTCCCGCTGCAGAACTGGGTGATGACGCCGGCCGATGGCAACATCCAGTTCATTACCCTCAACGAGTTCAACCGCTACGACACGGACCTGGAGCTCATCCGGGTACAGTACCGGCGAAAGCAGGGCGACGGCGCCTGGATCAACATCACAGAGGTGCTCAAGGCCGACCTGACCAGTGACGTCTTCCACATCGTACCCTGGAACACCCTGGGCCTGCAGGACGGCGAGTACGAGATACGGGCTGTGACGCAGTGCACCGGTGGCCAGAACGCCGGCGTCTCCACGGTCATCTCGGGTCGTATCGAGCGAACAGCGCCGGAGATCTTCGGCAC
>JBEAYO010000126.1:0-8357 GCA_041159285.1 Bacteroidota bacterium
CAAGGGCAGCGGCGTCACCTACGGCGAGGAAACAATCGACATCGATATCCCGGCCGGTGTGTCGGAGGGCATACAGCTCTCCCTCTCCGGCAAAGGCAACGCCGGGCCCAAGGGAGGCCCTCCTGGCGACCTGCTCGTCAACATCGAGGAGGTGCCCCATGAGGAATTGCAGCGCGACGGTCTCAACCTCTTGTTCGAACTGTACCTCAACATCGCCGACGCCGCCCTCGGCACCTCCGTCGAGGTGCCGACCATCGAAGGGCTCGTGAAAATCAAGGTGCCACCCGGAACCCAGGCTGGCAAAATATTCCGCCTGAAGGGCAAGGGACTCCCCGCTGTCCAAAGCTATGAGCGAGGCGACCAGCTCATCCAGGTCAACGTCTGGACACCCAAGAAATTCAACGACGAGGAGCGCCGAATCCTGGAGAAAATCCGCGAATTGCCCAACTTCCAGCCGGAACCGGGCAAAACGGAAAGGGGCTTTTTTGATAAAATGAAGGAGTACTTCTCCTCCTGACACAGGCCTATCCCGTCGATTTAATTGTTTTTTTATTAAAAAACCACTATTTTTGAATAATCGTGGCAGATCAGCGTTATACCCGTTTTAAAGGCAGTACCACACAGCAACTGATGCTGTACGAACAAACAACCTCTATCCCTGAACTGATTATTGCTGAATATGCGCATATTCCCTTTGCTCATATCCATTGTTCTTCCAATTCTATGGACCCAAGGCCTCTCCGCCCAAAACTGTGGCTGCGCTGATGAGGGCAACTGCCCATACCCCTTCCCCGCCAACAACTCCTCCCAGGTCTGCTACGAAATCACCGACGCCTTCAACAATAACCTGGCAAGCCCCAGCCAGGGCGTCTGCGGCGTCTATGTGAAGTTCCGCCACGGCCGCGTCGGCGGACTGGACCTCACCCTCACCGCCCCGGATGGCACCCAGGTCCAACTCATCGGTTCCTCCACCAGTTGCAACACCTGGACGCCCATCGCCCTCTGGGATATCCTCTTCGTACCCTGCAGCGCCCCCTGCCACCCCGACACCCTCAACAACTGCAGCTACCCCTGCCAGTTCAATGGCTGCCCCGCCAACTGCCCCTGGGCCAATGCCAACTACTCCGGATCGTACCGCCCCTTCAATGGCTGCCTGGAAGACTTCGACTCCGGCCCGGTCAACGGACAATGGTGCCTCGACATCAACAACAACGCCCAGTTCAATGGCGGCGAAATACTCGACTTCAAAATCATCCTCTGCGACCAGTCCGGCATCCTCTGCTGCGAAGCCGATGCCGGCAACCTCAACTTCGAACCAGATGTCAACGCCTGCATCGGTGACAGCACGCTTAACCTCTCCCCCACCCCCCTCTACGGCGCACTCCAGCCTGACCCCGGCAGCTACGGCTACGCCTTCGCCATCTTTGACGACAGCACCCTGCTGGCACTCGATACTACCCCCATGCTCCAAACCTTTACCCCGGGAACCTACGAGGTCTGCGGACTTTCCTTCCTGCTCGCTGACACAGCAAACCTCCCCGATCCCGGCACTCCTCTCTCACCACTGCTGATTGACAGCCTGTTGTCAGGAGCAACGCCTCCTTTCTGTGGCGACATCTCCTCCAACTGCATCCTGGTCCAGATCGCCCAACCTCCCGACCCGCTCTTCCTCAACCAGTCCATCTGCCAGGGAGACACCCTGTTCATCGGCAATGAAGCCTATGCCAGCCCGGGTACCTACTCCGATACACTGACCTCTTTTTTCAACTGCGACAGCGTGGTACACCTCACCCTGTCCGTCCTGCCGGTGGATACCTCCTTCCTCGCCGAACAAATATGCGACGGAGACTTTTTCCAGATTGGCGACAGCACCTATGCCGCTTCCGGCAATTACAGCCAGGTGTTGCTGAATTCCTATGGATGCGACAGCTCCGTTTTCCTGTCACTGACGACTATCCCCACCGCTTTCACCTCCCTGACCGACACCATCTGCCAGGGGGATACGGTCTGGATAGGGAACTCCCCCTATGCCAGCAGCGGCTTCTTCACTGATACGCTTTCTTCCGTTTTCAATTGCGACAGCATCGTCAGCCTCAACCTTACAGTGGTCCAAATTGGCGTGCTCATCCAGCCGGCCGACACCCTTGACTGCCAACAGCCATCTGTCACGCTCAATGCCCTTGGCGCTTCCTCCACCGGCAACCTCAACTACCTCTGGACTTGGCCCGGCTATCCCCCGCCGGCAAACAACACGAACGCCTCCCTATCCGTGTCCGAGCCGGGCACCTACCTGGTGCAGGTTGAAAACCTCGGATGCACCAGCACAGACACTGTGCAGGTCTTTCAGAATGCCATTCCCCCGGTGGCTGTCATCACTCCCCCTGCCACCGATACGCTGACCTGCGCCATCACTTCTCTCTTGCTTCAGGGAAACACTTCCACCGGCAACGGAACGCTGACCTGGCTCTGGTCCCTTTCCCCGGGAAATAACCCGCTGCCCAATCCCACGCTGCCCAATATCAGCATCTCCGCCCCGGGCAACTACCAACTCGTAGTGACCGACCTGAACAATAATTGCAGCGACACCAGCAGCATCAGCATTTATCAAAATATCGTCCTCCCGCAGGCCAATGCCGGGCAGGATACCATGATTTCCTGCATCAGCGGTCAGCTTCAACTCAACGGCGCCAACTCCGTCACCACAGGCCCTGCAGCCTTCGCCTGGAACCCGCTGAACGCCGGCAACATCTTGCCCCCGTCCAACGTGGCCACCCCGGTTGTCAACGCCGCGGGAACCTATCAACTCATCGTCACCGACCTGGATAACTCCTGCCAGGACACAGCCACCGTCACTGTCCTGCAAGACACCCTGGCACCCGATGCCCTCATCCAGCTGCCACAAGGCGATGACCTCACCTGTGCCTTGCATGAACTGACCCTGGACGGCAGTGCCTCCTCCGCGGGTACGGGCTTTACTGCCCAGTGGTCGGGCAATGTGGTGCCCGGACCAGATCCGCTCGTCGTCACCACGTTCAACCCCGGTGTTTTTACACTGCTCGTCACAGATACACAAAACGGCTGCACCAACTCCGCTTCCGTTTCAATCGGAACCGACACCCTGCCTCCCCTCGCCGATGCCGGCGACATTGACACGCTCGACTGCACGGACATCACCGCCGAGCTCGGCAGTCCCGCAACTTCCCAGGGACCGGAATTTGCCTACGCCTGGTCCTCTTCGCCGGAAGGCTCCTTCATCACCCCGCTCAACCTGCCTTTCGCCACCGCAGACTCCGCCGGCATCTATTACCTCACCGTGCTCAATACCGACAATGGCTGCCAGGCCACCGATTCCGTGGTCATCAGCGGCGACTTCAACCCGCCGCAGGCACATGCCGGACCGGACGGCATACTCACCTGCCAGCTCAACTCCGCGTTGCTGGACGCCTCCGCTTCGCAGATTATCCCTTTTTCCATTTACAAATGGATTGATACAGATGGAAACTTGATCTCCGGCGACCTGCAGCTGACGGTGAACTATCCGGACACCTTCATCTTCTCCCTGAGTTTTGCCTTCTGCCAGGACCTGGATACAGCCGTTATAACGGCACTTTACTTCCTGCCTGCGACCAATGCCGGCCCTGACGTGTCCCTCGACTGCACCAATGGCACCAGCACACTGGACGGCAGCGGATCAGCTACCGGTCCGGAGTTCACTTACCTGTGGACGCCCTTGCCTCCCTCCCAGGGAGGAATTGCCAGCGGGGCTGCCACGCTGACGCCTGTTGTCAATGAACCCGGAACTTACCTGCTCTCCGTCACCAACAACGACAACCTGTGCATCGGGTACGATACGGTCGTGGTGACGCTCGACACGTCCACCTGCGGGCCCTTTGCCGATGCCGGTGCCGAGGGCCTCATCACCTGCAAAAGCAATTCGTTCACGGACACCCTGCAGGCTTCCGGCTCCATCGGCCCTCAGTTCAGCTACCAGTGGACGGCCCTGTCCGGCAACATTGCCAATGCTTCCGATCCCTTTGCCCCAGTGGTGTCCCCGGGCATCTTCATCTTTACCGTCACCAACACGGCCGTTGGCCTCACTGCCAGCGATACGGTCCTCGTCGTGGCCGACACGACAGCACCTGTGGTAGAGGTAGGCAATGAGTTGCTGCTATCCTGCCCGGAGCTGGCCAACTGCTACCAACTCGACGGCGGCAGCACCGCCCAGGGCCCCGGCTTTGCCTACGAGTGGACCACCTTCGACGGCAGCTTCTGCGGCCCCTCCAATGTACTGCAAGTCCAAATCAAAGGGGAGGGCATCTATGGACTCGTGGTCACCAACCTCGACAACGGCTGCGCTGCCTCCGATGCCCTGCTGGTGCGGCTTTTCGACTTCGCCCCGGTCTCCAATGCCGGAGCAGACATCCAGACCCCCTGCAGTGACACCGTAGCCGTGCCGCTCGCCAACGGCTCTTCCTCAGGCCCCGATTTTGAGTATGAATGGCTATCCCCGGGGGGTCAAATCATCCAGGGTGAAAACACCCTCTCCCCGATCCTCTCTGCCCTGAACCCCCTCGACACCTTCTACCTGGTGGTCACCAATGCGATCAACTCCTGCCGCGACACCGACTTCGTTGTGATCTTCGCCCCCATTGGTTGCTTTCCCCAGTGCAGTGCCGGTGCATTGGGACAACTCGACTGTGACACGGATGCCGTCAGCCTGAGTGCCGCCGGTTCTTCCACAGGCCCGCTCATCTCCTTTCTATGGACCCCACTGTCTCCTTCCGCCAGTCTCTGCGGCGGGGAAACCACCTCCATGGCTTGTGCCGATGCAGCGGGAATCTACCAACTAACGGTCACGAGAACTTATGACACCGGCCTGCAATTCAGCTCTAACTGCCTGGCCGAGGTGATAGAAAACAAAACCCCGCCCGTGTCAGACGCCGGCGCCGACCTGAACCTCACCTGCCAGGACTCCTTGCTCTTTCTGGGCAGCAACAATACCAGCACCGGCGCCGGCATTACCTATGCATGGACGCCAAGCCCCGGAGCCAGCATTGCCGCCGGTGAAAATTCCCAGTTCGCCCAGGTGCTGCTGCCCGGCACTTATTACCTGCTGACTACCAATACCTTCACCGCCTGTACTGCCCTCGACTCCGTCGCCGTCGGCGTGGACACGCTGTACCCGGTGGCCTTTGCCGGCCCCGGCGGCCAGCTGACCTGCAGCGTCGGCACCCTCGTCCTGAGCGGAAGCTCCGATATCGCGGGCATGAACGCCAGCTGGACCAGCCCAGACGGGGACATCTGCGCCGGCGCCACAACGTTCAGCCCCGTGGTCTGCGATGCAGGCATCTACCTCCTGACCGTGACCAACCCGGCCAACGGGTGTGCTGACACAGCCAGCACCTTTGTCACAAAAGATGGCAACCTCCCCAACCCGGATGCCGGACCAGACCTATTCTACACCTGCGGGCAACAGAGCTTCACCCTCAATGCCAGTGCATCGGGTACCACCCCCTTGCAATACCTTTGGACAGCCTTCAGCGGTGGCTGCATCTCCGGCCCTGTCAATGTCTTACAACCTACGGTCAACTGCCCGGGCACTTACCAGCTGCAGGTCACAGACCTCAGCAATGGCTGTACCGCCATTTCACAAATGGCAATCGTCCCGGACACCCTGCCTCCCGTGGCCAATGCTGGCTCCAGCCAGGTGATAACCTGCCTCCAGCCAACTGTTGCACTTGACGGCAGCGGCTCAGGCCCCCAGGGCAACCTGCTTTTCGAATGGTACTCGCCCGATGGCCACTTTGTCAGCGGACAGTCCGGCCCCTTCCCGCTGGTGGACTCCGCAGGCACCTACTACCTCGTCGCCACCAATCCGCTGAACCAGTGTAAAGACTCAGCCTCCGTGCTCGTCACCTCTGACGCTGTCTTTCCAACCGCCGCGGCTGGACCTGATGCCTCCCTCAATTGCACCAAGAGCTCGCTGCAGCTGAACGGTGCTGGCTCAGCCACCTACTCCGGTCTGGTTTATTCCTGGAGCCAACTCCCTCCGGGCGGTGGCATCGTGAATGGCCAAAACAGCCTCAATCCGCTCGTCAACCTGCCTGGCACCTATGTGCTCCAGGTGCTCGACACGACCAACAACTGCTCAAAAACCGATACTGTCCAGGTGCTGATGGACACCTTGCCGCCCAACGCGGTTATCTCTCCGTCACAAAACCTGGTGGTAAACTGCCTGACAAGCCTCCTAACCCTCAGCGGAGGGACTTCCAGCCCGGCGGGAAGCCTCTCGTTCTCCTGGTCAACACCCGATGGCCATATCGTTCAGGGTGCCAGCGGCCCAATCCTTCTGATAGACAGCGGCGGGGTTTATCAACTCACCGTCATCAACACAATCAATAATTGCAGGGACTCCAGTTTTGTCAACGCAGCGGAAGACTTTCAACAGCCGGAAGTGTTACTGGCCCCCGCCCCGGAACTGAACTGTTACCACCCGAGTGTCCAACTCCAGGTGTTTCCTCCTTCCCCTGATCCAATCTACACCTACTTCTGGAGCGGGCAGAACAACATCCAGTCACCGGATTCCGACACGCCCAGGGTCAGCTATCCCGGGGTTTACTTCCTGGAAATCACCAACACCGTGAACGGCTGCAGCAACACCGGCTCCCTCGTCGTCACCCAGGATTTCAGTACACCGCTGGCGGAGGCGACCCCGCTCGGCAACCTGAACTGCCAGACACTGACAACCCAGCTCAGCGCCGCCGGCTCAGCCGTCTCAGGGGTGAATTATGCCTGGACCACTGCTTCCGGGGGCAACATCAGCGACCCCAGCGCTCCACTCATCACGGTAGATGCACCAGGCTGGTATTTCCTGACCGTCCTCTTGCTCGACAATGGATGCACTGCCACCGATTCCGCAGAGGTCATCTCCACTTCCAACCCCATTCAGGCTGCCTGGATATCCCTTGACCAGCCAGACTGCCGCGATCCGGAGGGACTAATCCAAATCGATTCCATCTCAGGTGGCACTGCCCCCTTCACCTACGCGCTCGACTCGGGGATTTTCATTGCCTATCCCCGCTTCAGCTACCTGGATGCTGGCAGCTACCAGGTGACCATCCGGGACCAGGATGGCTGCGAATGGTCCGGCAACTTCACCCTGACGGCGCCCGGGGACATACTCCTGGAACTGGGCGACGACCAGTTCATCGCACAGGGTGAATCTGCGACCATACAGGGTTTGACCAACCTCTCTCAAAATGCCCTCGATACTGTTTTCTGGAAAAACCTGCCGGCAGGTGTGCCCTGCCCCGACTGTCTGTCGCAAACCCTAAGCCCGCTGGAAACAACCACCTATCACCTGACGGTGCTTGACACGAATGGCTGCCTGGCCACGGACAAGGTGACGGTATTTGTCACAGAGCAGCGGCCCTTCTATGCTCCCACGGCCTTTTCGCCCAATGGAGACGGTGCCAACGACCGCTTCCTGATTTTTGGCGGGCCGGAGGTGGCCTCCGTTCGCGACCTGCAAATCTATGACCGATGGGGCAACCGGGTTTTTGCCGCCTTTGACTTCGCCCCGAACGACCCGGCCGCAGGATGGGATGGCAATTTTGAAGGACAGGCCATGAAACCGGGGGTGTTTGCCTGGAAGGCAGCGCTGGTTTTCGCCGATGGGAGCACCGGGGTTTTCTATGGCGACCTTACGCTGGTCCGATAGGAAGGTCAGCCAGCGCGGCCCTCCAGCTTTTTGCTTTTTTCAAGCACTTCCTCTTCCAGCTTCTTCTTGTAGGATATGATGCGTTCCAGCAGTTCCGCATTTTGGCAGCCGAGTATCTGTGCCGCCAGGATGCCGGCGTTTTTTGCTGCATTGAGCGCCACGGTGGCCACGGGCACTCCGTTTGGCATCTGCAGGATGGAGAGGATGGAGTCCCAGCCGTCCAGGGAGTTGGACGACTTCACCGGAACGCCGATTACCGGCAGTGGGGACAGCGAGGCGACCATGCCAGGCAGGTGGGCGGCACCTCCCGCTCCTGCGATGATGACCTGGATGCCCCGGCTGTGCGCTGTGCGGGCGAAGTCGAACATGCGCTGCGGCGTGCGGTGTGCCGAGACGATTGAAATTTCATGCGGTACTCCGAGGGCTTCCAGCACGGCTGCTGCCTGCTGCATGACCGGGAGGTCGGAGTCGCTGCCCATTATGATGCTGACCATGGCTTTGTCTTTTTGGTGGATGATTGCTTTATGCTGAAAATGTTTTTTTTTACAAATTAATCGCGGGAATCACCAGACCGCCGGAGGCTGTCTCAAAAGACCCTTTGGCGGGGCGCCTTCTCGCAAAAGGCGGGGTTGTGTAA
>JBEAYO010000127.1:0-8330 GCA_041159285.1 Bacteroidota bacterium
AGCATCTGAGGGATGACCATGCCAAAGCCATCCTGTACCGAAGGCATCACACCCACGTCACACTGGCCCAGCAGGGCAGGCAAATCATAGTGGTTGACATGCCCGAAAAACTTCCAGTTCGGCTGCCGGTGAGCAGCCACCGTATCTTTTATTTCATCGTCTATCTTGCCGATAAACCAGGCCTCCAGCTTGCCGGCAGGAATATCCAGTGCCTGCAGCGCCTGAAAAAGGTAAACCATCCCCTTCTGAATGGTCAGGCTGCCCAGGTAAACCACCCGGAAAACCGACCGCTCCCCAGTAGCCTGGGCCGGCTGAAAAATGGCGCTGGTGCCGTAGTTGTTCAAAAATAATTTCTCAGCAGGTATTCCGTATTCCAGAAACGAGCGCTTCGCAAACAGCGATGGCACGGAAATGAAATCCGCCTCCTCGTATTCCCGGCATTCCTTCGCCACCGTGCGGGGGTCAATCCGGAAGCGCAGGCCAAATTTGGCATACTCCTCCTGCAGCAGCCGGTCCTGGTATTGAATGTGCGCAGAACCCCGCTCGACAACCGTGACCTTGCCACACCGCCGGGCCTTGCGCAGCGAATGCAGCGACATGCCCGTCCAACCAATGAAGGCCCTGCTTCCATCCCCTCGCCTGATGTTGCCGGCGACCCAGCGGTCGAACAGCTCATTCCACAGGTGGGGCGACTGCCTCAATTTCATGAGCACCGCCAGGGGAACCGCCGTGTGCGTCTTCCCGACCGGAACCGCTTCCTTGTCAATCCTTCCGGCAAAGCGGCGCATCAGGGTGTTCTTGCGGTATGCATAACTGGTGAACAGCGCATGCAACAGCTCTCGCTTCTCAAGCTGTTCTGCCAGGTTGAAAGCGTGGAATTTGCCGGAACAGGAAATGGTCACCATCGAGGGAGTGGAAGCGCTTATAAAATTGCTTTGAAAGCCTCGGCAGCCTGAGCCGCCCGGTTTTCGTAAGTATAATTAGAGTGGACTGACCGCCCGCGGGCAGCCTCCCTGATTAGCCGCGTCTGCGCCACCGGCAAGGAAAGCAGCATGCGCGCCTGGTCAATCATATCATCTTTCGACCGGTACAGGAACACCTCCTGCTCCGGGGTGAAAAACTCCTGGTGTTCCGGACTGTCCGGCGCCAGCATGATCCCGCCGGCAGCCGGCACTTCAAAGGTCCGCATGTTGTGGGAGCCTTCATTGTGCGGCCGGAATATGTTCAACTGCAGGCGATAGCTGCGAATGGTGCGCCAGTATTCCAGCCCGTACACGGCATCAAAGATGCGGACATTGGCCGACGGCGCCAGATGTCGCTCCCAGCCATGCCCATAGACATCCACCGGCAGCCCGCTTTCTGCAAAGGTCTGCAGATGCTCCACCCTGATCTTGTCAGGATTGCCCACAAAGCAACCCCGGTTTATTTCCGTCACTGCCGTTATGGCCTCGTAGTCGGAATCGCTCAACTCAAAGCCGAAGGGCAGAAAGGCCGTGCGAATGCCGTATTCCTGCTCTATTCTGCGTTGCACCGACCGGCTGTAGCAAAGATGCAGATCGTACAGCCCGATGCTTTTCCGGACATTGCTGTTCCCGCTGCCCCGGCTGGAAAAAATAAAGGGGTGGTCGGGATTGTAGTTGGCCAGCTTTATTCCCCTGGACCTGATCTGCCGCAGGGTCTGCGGCGTGACCCGCATCCCCTTGAACACCCAGATCACATCGGGCCTTACCTCCGCTGCCTGCTGAAGCAACTCGCGCGATATGCGCCGCTGTATCGAAGAAAGTCCCAGCCGGTAGCATACCTTGTTCAGGACGGAGGATTGGTAGTAGGCGTCAAAAACCTCTTCCGCCGGGTAGGTGAACACCTCCGCATGGCGGGAGAGGTAGCGGACGAAGTGATGCTCCAGCGCCCAGCCCTTGAACTGACCGGCCAGTAATATTTTCAAGGATGTACGGTGATTTGATTGTTTGCCTCTCCTGGGCGGCGCGCCGCTCCGGCAGATTGTCCGGCCGGCGCAGGCCGGAAGAGTTGCCTGATAGCCTGGCTGATTTCCCGGTAGCTGTAGCCCTGGATAATCCGGGCAGAAGCAGCCCCCATTTCGCGCAATTCCTCCTCGGGAAGGGAAAGCAGACTGTCGAGACCAGAGGCAAGCGCTCCGGTGTCGCCCGTGCTGAACACATGGCCATTGACCCCTTCCCGCACCAGATCCGAGGAGCTGCCGGTCAAATCCGACAGCAACACCGGCAGGTGGAAATTCATCGCCTCATTGGCAGACAGCCCCCAGGTTTCCCCCTCTCCGGAGCACATGACGAACAGGTCGGCCGCTGCATAGTATTCAGCCACTTTGGACTGGTTGACAAAGCCCGTCAGCAGTACGTTCCGCAGGCTGTGGGTGCGGATTAAATGCTCCATTTCCCCGCGCAGTTCCCCTTCCCCCATCAATATCAGGAAGGCGCCGTCCCTGTTTTTGCAGCGGCTGAATGCCTTCAACAGGTCCAGCGGCCGCTTCTTGTCTATGTATTTTCCGGAAAAAAGCACCACCCGTTTGCCGGCCGGCACGCCCAAAGCCTCGCGGATCTGGGCCCTGTGCGGCAACAACTGGCTGTACCGGGCGGCAAAGCGACTGTTGTCAACCGAGTAGGGCGCAAAGGACAGCTTGCTGTCTTCCACACCGTACATCTTGTAAAACGCCTTGTTCTGCTCCCCGATGTAGAAAAAGTGATGGGGCAGGCGGAAGAGCAGCTTCCCGAACACTATTTTCCGGAGCAGGAGCGAGCGGGGACTGCGGCCCCTTTCATGGCTGGCCGGGCTTTCCCCCCGCAGGCACACCTTGTGTCCGAACAGGCGACCTGCCACCAGGGCGAGCAGGTTTGTCAGATAGCCCCAGCCGTGAACCACGACAATTCCCTTCGGCGCATTTTTCAAATAGGCGATGACGCCCAGGTTGAGCAATCCGCTGAAGTGGTATATCCCTGCTTTGCCAAAGGCGTGGTTTTTCAAAAAAACAGAGCGGTAGCCTTCCAGGACGGGAATGTCCCACTTGACATTGACCCCGAATTCCCGGTCGGTTTCCCCTTCCAGGCCGTGACGAGAGCAGTACAGCACCGTCAGGTCCATGCCGGGTTCAGCAGCCAGCTCCCTGTATAGCGGAGCGAAGTACTGAATGGGATGGGAATTGATGAAAACGACGCTTTGCAAAGGATTTATTGTTGAAGCGATTCCACGGATGCGGAACCGCTGGCGAACAACTGTTCGTATTTATTTAAAATCAGGGCATTATGCTCCGACTGGCTCCTGACCTTCCGGCTGACCGGCCGGTAGCTGAAATTGCTTATCTTTTGCCACAGGTCATTGGCATCGCCCATGCGGAAGGTCTGGCAGGCTTCGCCATAGAACTCCGCCAGCTCGGCGCAACCCCCTATGTCGGAGGTGATGACATTGGCGCCGCAGGCAATGGCCTCATGCAGGGTCAGCGGGCCGATTTCCACCCATTCAGAAGGGATGACGATGCAATGGGCGCTTGCCAGCCGCTGCCGGACCTGCTCAGCCGGCAGGATGCCCGCCAGCTCGATATCGCTGCGGCTGCCTGCCCTTGCCAGCAAGGCGGCTATCTCCGGGTCAGGATTGCTGTCTCCGCCGATCAGGCAGAGGCGGCGCCGCTCATCCGGGGCTGCCTGCAGCCAGGCCCGCAAGAGGGTCAGCAGACCCTTTACCCGCTTGAAGCGTCCGACAAAGACAAAGTCCTGGGGTTGCTCCCGGCGGACAGGCGCGCTGTCACCCTGAAAATAGGCCTCGTCTATGCCGTGCCGGATGGTGGATATACTTTCGGACGCCACTCCCAGCTGCTTCAGCGTGCCCTCGATCTGGTGGGAAAACGCGAACCAGTGGTCCACCTGTCCGATGAAGTGGCGGTAGGAGGCAATGTTTTGCCGGATGTATTTTCCAAGTTTCAGGGGCGTGGGCGCCGACTCAGGCACCGGGACGTTCACCAGCAACTCGCCCAGCCAGCCGGCCAGTCCCGACGGCACCCGGTACCTGTCCTGCAGCGTGCAGGCCGTGCAAAGGGCCGGGTCGGGCTTTCTGCTGCACATGGACCTGCCGAAATACAGCAGCGTTCCCTTGGGGCAGCTTTCCGGCACGTGGTAGGAGTACAACACCCTCAGGCCGGGAAAGACCTTTCTCGCCCCTTCTGTCAGGCTGGCATTGATGAGGGGCGAAACGGCGTGCAGATGCAGCAGCTGCGCTGCTTCCTGTTGCCCCTTCCAGCAGGCGGCGAGCAGGTTCGACCAGGACTGCTGCCAGGCAGGATGATACCTGCTGTAAATTTCAGCCGTCGTGGGATGATTGGAGCAGGCGACAACCGGTATGCCCTCAAAGGTATAGGTCCCTGCCTGCAGGTGCTCGTCCTCAAAAAAGAGGCTTGTTTCTTTCAGCTGGGCTTCCGTGACGCCGGCTATGACGAGGACCTGGTGCCCGCTTTTCTGAAGGAAGCGGGCCAGCCAGTGCACGTAGGATTCAGAGCCTCCCCAGTAGTAAGGGGGATAGCCGTAGGTCGCAAGGATGATTTGCACGGAAGTGATGGAAATCAGCTCTGATTGGCAACATGTGACAGCGCCAGTCCGGGGTCCAGCATAGCCGACAGGCTGTCTGAAATGATGGAGGCGGCCAGCCGGGATCCTTTTTCTGTCAGGTGAAAGGCATCGTACATGTATTCAGAAGTCTGAGGGATGTGCCTTTCCAGGTCGATCAACAGGGTGCCTTTTTCCGTTGCTGTTTTTCGGATTGATTCATTAAAGGCCCGCTCCAGCTCGGCATACTGGACGTAGGTCAGCGGGAGATAGTCAGCGGCATCCGGTGCGCTCAGCGGTTTTCCGATGCCCTGCAGGAACTCCACGTATTTTTTGACGGCGGGGTCGGGTTTTTCGATTAAACGGTGGGCCTGGGTCATCAGCACCGGTTCGATGCCGGATTCCCGGCAGATGTTGATGAAATGGCGGAGATTGCGCTCGAACAAGACGGTGTAAAATGCAGGCCCTTTGTATTTCTTGCCCAGATGCCCTTCCGTGCGCAAGGGACCTGTCGAGATGGAAGAAGAAGACAGCTTTGACAACGCATTGATGCCCACCTTGTACAAATTGGGGAAGAGCAGGTCGCGCAGGCCTTTGCCGAAAGCCCTTAGCCCTTCAGCGGGCTTGGGCATCTCGATGATATTGGCCACGTTGTGACCGTTGTAATTATAGTAGCTCTCGTAGGTGCTCAGCGTAAAGACATCGTTGCAGGCGTGCATCATCACCGCCATGCTGGGATTGCGCGGCGCCACTTTGTTGAGCAGCACGTTGATGGAATGCAGGGAGTTGTTGAAGGACATGCCGGCGTTGTATCCGTTGACCTTCAGGCCTGTTTTATCCGAAATGAGCCGGGCGGACAGCGCCGGGAACCGGGCCTGGTCGTCCATGAATTCACAAAAGGTGGTGGAGCCGCCCAGAAAGTAGATGTCCTTGTCGGGCTGCTCGTGTACTTTGGAAGGGGTCAGGAATCCATATTCATCAAAAGCAGTGTGATACTGCCGAAAGGCCAGGTTGTCGCTGATTTCTTTCCAGTGAGGTTCCGGGGAAAACAGGATTTCAAAATTCGGGCGCCCTTCCCGCAGACTGATGGCGCGCTGCGTACCCTGTCGGATGATCTGAAAAGCAGGTTTGTCCGCATTTGAAAGGTAAGCCTCCGCGGCAAACAACAGCAGGATCACCATCAACAGATTGAAGGTCAAGAGGGTAGCAACTGGTTTTTTGGAAAAATACTGATTCATAATCAATCTTTCATTTGGTTAAAAGGAATTAAGACTGCCGGATCAGGTCGATGATGCGGCTTATTTCCTGGTCGGTGATCTGATTATTCGAGGGCAGGCACAATATCCTGTCGGCCACGTATTCAGAAACCGGCATGGGCTGGTAGGGGGCCACCGCCTTCATAGTGTTCAGGGAGGGGTAGAAATAACGGCGGGGGATGATGTTCTGGGACAGCAATATTCGCTCGACAGCCAGCAGGCGCTCTTCAGTATCAAAGATGACGGGCATGTAGCTGAAGTTGTAGGCGGCAGGGTCGAACCGCTGGAAGCGCAGATAGTCCAGGTCCCTGAGTCCCGCGTGGTATTGCAGGAAAATCTCGCGGCGGCGCTCGATGACCTGGTGGAAATAGCGGAGGTTGGCTAGTCCGAGGGCAGCGTGGATTTCCGTCATTTTGCCGTTCATGCCGTCTTCCACCACTTCCTTGTTTGAATCATAGCCAAAGAACCGAAGGCGCTTGATCCGCTCGTGCAGTTCGTCATCGGTGGCGATGCAGGCGCCGCCCTCTCCGGTGTTGAAGATCTTGGTGGCATGGAAGCTGGTCGCCGAGACGTCCCCGTACTCCAGCACGGACCTTCCCTTGTAGTTGACGCCGACAGCGTGGGCTGCGTCGTAGATGACCTTCAGCCGGTGGCGGCGGGCGATTTCTCCAATGGCATCCACATCGCAGGGATTGCTGAAGACATGCACGGCCATGATGGCCACCGTGCGATGATTGATGGCCTGTTCGATTTTTGCCGGGTCCAGGTTGAGGGTTTCCCCGTCAATATCCACGAACACGGGGGTGCAATGCTCCCAGAGGATGGAACTGGCGGTGGCCACCCAGGAAAAGGGGGTGGTGATGATTTCCCCGCGAAGGTCGAGGGCTTTCACAGCCAGCTGCAGCGCGATGGTGCCGTTGACCAGGGACACGATGTTCTTGAGTCCCAGCACCTGGCAGAGTTCCGATTCCAGCCTTTGCACCAGCGGACCATTGTGGGTCAGGACGCCCGACTCCCAGGTTCCCCGGAGCAGTTCCGTGAATTCTTCCAGCGGAGCCAGGGAGGGGCTGGAGACGACGATAGGCTTAGTTTTTTCCTTGGTGAGCATGGTCGTAAATTTTTTGAAGCAGGGTGGCCTGTTCCATCAATTTCTCATAATTGGCGGCAAATTGGCCTGAAGCGATAGCCTCATGGAATACCCTGAGAATGTTCACAAAGTGGTTGTCGGCCGGCAGGGTGTATTCCTGCCGCTCATTTTGTTTTTCTATGATGACCCTGGGCTGGAAGCCAGGCGCTGCGGTAAACACCCGCTCAGCGGTCAGCTTTCCCTTGCTGCCCCATACCTCGAGGCTGCACTGGTAGTAGTTGTCAAATCCAAAAGCCAGTTCGGAAAAGAGGCCGTCCGGCCGGCAAAGGAAAGCTCCCCCGTAGATGTCCACGGCAGCGCCTGAGGGATACACCAGGCTGGCCGCCTTCACCTCCAGGCCCGGGCCCATGAGGAGCTGAGAAATCTTCACGGTGTATGCCCCGGAATCCAGCAGGGCACCTCCGCCCAGCGCTTTGTCGTAGCGGATGTTGCCGGGGTCGGAAAAAGGAGGGAACCCGAAGGAGGCCCTGATGCAACGCAATTCGCCGATGGTCCCGTCCTCAATTTTCCCGCGGATGAACTTCATCTGGGAGTGGTGCTCGAACATGAAATTTTCCCAAAGCGCCCTGTCATGCTGCCTGGCCAGTTCCACCAGTGCTGTCACCTCGCTGAGGTTGGACGCCAGGGATTTTTCCACAATGACGTGCTTGCCGGCGCGCAACGCCCGGGCAGCCCACTCGGCATGCAGTCCGGTCGGCAGGGGGATGTACAGGGCTTCAATGCCCGGATGCTCCACCAGTGCCTCATAGGAGCCGAGTGGCTCCCCCCCGAATCTGCTTGTCCAGGCCTGCGCCTTCTCCATGTTGCGGCTGGCAATGGCAGCCAGCTCAAACACCCCGGAGGCTTTTATGGCCGGAATCACCAGCCGCTCAGCCACACTTGCACAGCCTAATACACCTATTTTCACTTTCCAGCAGTTTTAATAGAGCCTGTTTAAATTTCGTAACTGTTTAAAAACCCTTGCAGATGCTGCTTTCCTCCCGTAAAGGGGTTGTGTGAAAAGTCATTGCGGCCGGTTCTGCACGGCTTCCGGAAAGGGCGTTCGGCGGGCCATGAGCTCGCCGAACGCCTTAAAAACCCCTTTCCGGGAGGCAATCAGCGCCGGCCGAATACCCTGTGGTTTTGAGGGCATTCTTTTTTCAGCAATCCCTGGAGTGCATGAAAGGGAGTGCCAAATAGTTACGAAACTTTAAACATGCCCTTGTTCAAGGCAGGAAGTTGATGGACGAGATCAAGCTCCTCGCCTGCACATTCAGGTAATTGTTGAACCGGATGAAGGTCTTCAGCTGGTTCAGCGTCATCCAGATGTAGTTCGGTGGCAGCTGCTCATCGAAATCGTCTTCTGCCTCTATGATCAGG
>JBEAYO010000128.1:0-8275 GCA_041159285.1 Bacteroidota bacterium
TAGGCGCGCCGCCGACCGCCCTTTCCGGAAAACAGGCAATCTGCAAGGGTGGATGAACAGTTAAAAGATTTTGAATAAAAGCCCGAAAGAGCTGCAGGAAAAAGGGGGTAATTACATAGGTAGAAAAGTTTATCAGGATGGTTGAAAAATTAGCCCGAATTCTTGACCGCTAAAGTATATATTTGCCAAATATTCAAACGAACACTGTTGCCGAATAACATTAGATCATGAAAAGCTACTTGTTTTCAATCTGTCTGCTACTCTTAGCTTCTCATTTGCAGGCCCAATACCTGGAAGCAGGTTTTTTTACAGGTTTTACCAACTATCAGGGAGACCTCGCAGAAGCACCTATTGAAATTGGCGCAACCAGCCTCTCATTTGGCGGATTCTTAAGATATGGCGTCAGTCCGCGATTCAAGGCAAGGGTCAGCGGCTATTACGGGCTCATCTCCGGCAGCGATTTAAATGCCGTAGGAAGCCGTCGCCAGCGCGGATGGAGCTTTACGTCAACCCTGGTTGAATTGAGTGCTGTGGCCGAGTTTCACCCACTTGGTAAAAATCGCTTTTCCTCGGGCGGCGTTTTCAGGGCCAACGCCTCCCCTTATGTGGCTTCGGGACTGGGCATTGTGATTACGGATCCCAAGGTAAGGGTAACCAATCCGGCAGACGCAGCGAGGTTTCCTGAGCCGGGATTAGACAAGACGGCCCCCTCTATTCCCTTCATCGTGGGAATTCGACTGGATGCCTATGAATTTGTCTCCCTGGGTTTTGAATACGGCTGGCGCCTTGCCTTTTCCGATGACCTGGACGGCGTCAATAAGGAAGGGAAATCCAACAGGGATTTATACATGCTCCTCGGAGCTTCTTTTTCCTACGTTTTTTAAGGTAGATGTTCACTCAGACCCTTTGCCGAGGTAAGCTGCCATCGCCTCCATTTCCTCGAAAAATGCCTCCCCGTATTTTCGGATGATTGCGTCTTTGACGAAGCGAAAGACCGGCATCTTTTCTTTTTTGCCTGCTGCACAGGCAGCCGAGCAGATGTCCCAGCGGTCGTAGTTCAAGGCCTCAAAGCCAGCCTCTTCATTTTTGGAAACCCGGATGGGATAGAGATGGCAGGAAACCGGTTTGATGAAGTCAATGGCTCCTGCGCGACAGGCTTTCTCAATGCCGCATTGTGCGATGCCGTTTTCCCCGAAAGTGAGATAGGCACAGGCCCCGTTTGCCAGCAGCGGCGTGCCGAATTCCCCGATTTCCTCATAATACACGTACAGTCCCTGTTCCTCGAGCACTTTCACGCCAGCCGGGGAAAGGAAAGGCTTCAGGGCTTCATACACTTTCTCGAGTGTTTCCATTTCTGCAGTCTCCAGGGGGGCGCCGAAGTCCCCCTCCCAGCAGCAGGCTCCTTTGCAGGCGTCGAGGCGGCAGCTGAAATATTCTTCAAACACCTCCTCGCTGATTAAAATGTCCTGAATGATTACCAAGTGACCGACTTTTTTTGGCCGCCGAAATACTTTTTATTGGAAAAATGAAGCATTCGGCATTCCGTTATGTTACAAATTGTAATTTAGCGGCAAAAGTATTTTATCAAATAATGAAAATCATGAAAAATATAACGCTTTGCCTCACTTTCATGCTGCTGGCCGGCGCATTTTCCCTGCAGGCCCAAACCCAGGAAAGCCCCGCGGCGCTTGCCACGGCAAAATTCAGCCAACTCTATGGGCTCAGCGCCTCACAAAACGCACAAATGCTGAAGATCCAGGAGCGCAAATACCGCAACCTGTCTGAAATCGAGCCCCTCAAAATATCAGACCCGGTCCTGTATGGCCAAAAAATAAGGGCCCTTCAGCAGGGCAACGACAAGTCCATCGAGCGGATGCTCACCCAGGAACAGATGAAGATCCACCAGCAGCAGCGCACCGCTTTCCGCGAAAAAAAGGCACAGGCGCTCAAGGAGATGAAATCCTCAGGTGCTTCCCAGGCAGCCATAGATGCCAGGATGCTGCAGCTGGACATCGAGTCCCTGCAGTGAAAAAGCTTCGGCTTTCCTGATTCTCCGGGAAACCAACGATTCGAGTCATCGGAATGGAAGCCGCAGTCATTGGCACTGTTTTTTACTTTGCTTAAAAACAACTTCCGGTGCACTTTGTTAACGATTAAAAAGCACCGAGCCGATTCCTCTATTCCCTCGAGCCGGCCAACATGGAACACATAATCCGGAAAATACAAGACACTAAATGGATCCGTTAAAGAATTTATTTTTCCAAAAATCCTTTCAGGTAAAACAAGAGGTAAAAGAAATCCTGGCTGCCCACAAGAACCTAAAGGTAGCGGACGTGGTGCTGGACCAGGTCTTTGGTGGTGCGCGCAGCATCATCATGATGGTATGGGAGCCTTCCCTGCTGGATGCTGAAGAGGGAATCCGCTTCAGGGGCTATTCCATCCCGGAATTGCAGGAGAAGCTGCCAAAGGGCAAGGGCAGCGAACCGCTGCCGGAAGGCTTGTTCTGGCTGATGATGACAGATGAAATCCCCACTGAAAAGGAGGTGAACTGGCTCAGCAGGGAGTGGGAAAAGCGAAGCGAAGTGCCCAGCCACGTCTTTCGGGTGCTGGACCAGCTGCCCTTGGGCACGCATCCCATGACGCAATTTTCGGTGGCGATTAACGCCATGCAAACTGATTCCATTTTTGCCCGCCGATACGATGAAGGCATGGGCAAGACAGAATACTGGGATGCCGCCTATGAGGATTCAATGAACCTGATTGCCCGGCTTCCGCGCATTGCTGCCTACATTTACCGCCGTAGCTTTCACGGCGGGGATCACATTCCGGCGAGCGAGGGCATGGACTGGGCTGCCAGCTTCGCCCACATGCTCGGCGTGTCGCACAGCAAGGATTTCAAAGACCTGATGCGGTTGTACATGACCATACATGCCGACCACGAGGGGGGCAACGCCTCTGCCCACACCATGCAGCTCATCAGTTCCACCTTGTCAGATCCCTACCTTGCTTTCGCGGGCGCCATGAATTCGCTGGCGGGTCCCCTGCACGGCCTGGCCAATCAGGAGGTCATCAAGTGGATTTTCGATATGTTGACGAAACTGGAGACGCGCACGCCTTCCGTAGAGCAGATTGCGAATTATGTCAACGAGACCCTCGCCAGCGGCAAAGTGGTGCCTGGCTATGGCCACGCCGTGCTGCGCAAGCCGGACCCCCGGTTCATTGCCCAGATGGAGTTCTCTAAGAAACACCTTCCGAATGACGACATCGTGAATGTTGTCTGGAAAATTTACCAGGTGGTTCCAGGCATTCTGCAGGAGCTCGGCAAGGTGAAGAACCCCTGGCCCAACGTGGATGCCCATTCGGGTGCCATGCTGGTTCACTACGGGCTCGATCAGTACAGTTTCTATACGGTGCTGTTCGGGGTTTCCAGGGCGCTGGGTGTGCTGGCAGCGCAGTGCTGGGCACGGGCGTTGGGCATGCCGCTGGAACGGCCTAAGTCGGTGACAATCGGATGGGTGAAGGATTTTATCGCCCGCCAGGCGGATTGACGCTCCATCCTTGTCTCAAGCTGCTTTTCCAAAATTTTGCTTTCCTCATCAAAGATGATTACATTTGCCCGATTTTTTCAGGCAAGGGTGCTTTTTTTGCCTTGAAAGCAGCCTCTCCGCGGTGTTGCTTCAAAGGCCCCGGCTGGTTGTTCCGCTGGTGTCGTGCACCTTTGGAAAGGGGTTTTTCTCAAAGCCCCGGCGCGATTTTGATTTTTTTCGCCGGTGCTTTTTCCGGAAAGGTCGCACGGCGGGCATTTGGCCTGCCGTGCGACCCAAAAATCCCCACGCCGCCGCGGGGTTTGGCGAAGCCAAACCGCGGCGGCGAGGGGATTTTTAGGTGGGCGGAGCGAAGTCCCGCTCACTATCCTGAAATCACTTTGATAAAATTGGCATTTTTTTACATATTTAATAAACACATTCTGGAATGCTCCGTACACAACACTGGCATTCTACAACACATTTTCAGCAAAAAATAAAAGTGAAAATCAAATGGCACTTATAGGAAAAATCAGACAACAGAAGTGGTTGTTGGTAGGCTCACTCGCAGCAGCACTGGTACTCTTCATTGCCATGCTCATGTTCGACAACCCGAATCAAAGCCTCTTCGGCGGCAGCCGCACCCAGGTCGGTGAAATCGAAGGGCGCAAAATAGAATACCAGGAATTCAACCTCATCCACGACATACTCTACCAAAATGCCAGCACGGACGGATTCAGCGACCGCACCGCCCTCTGGAACTTCTTCGTCGATGAGGCCATCGTCCTCAAAGAAGCGGAGGCACTCGGGCTGGGCGTCAGCAAAACGGAATTGCTCGACCTCCAGTTCAGCGAAGACGCATCCCGCCTCAGCCCCATCATCACCAACCGCTACCTGGATCCCAACACCCGGCAACTCGACCGCGCCCAGCTCAGCCAGCTCAAGGACATCATCACGGGTGGCAAAATAGACCAGATGATCAAGGACGGCCAATTGGTGCCTGACTTCAAGTACCGCTGGGCACACCAGGAGAAGGAAGTCATCAAGGACCGCCTTCAGTCCAAAATCTCCCGAATGGTGGAAAAGGGCCTGTACACTCCCACCTGGATGGCGGAAGCGATTGCCCAGGAACAGTCCCAGTCCGTGGATTTCTTCTTCGTCCAGGTGCCTTTCGATGAAATACCCAATACGGAGGTTTCCCTGTCCGACGAGGATTACAGCGCTTACTTCGAGGAGGTAAAAAGCCAGTTCAATCAGGAGGAGGAAACCCGCAGGCTGGAATATATCACGTTCACAGTCACTCCGACATCAGAAGATTCTGCGGCCATCCGCGCTGGCGTTGCAGGACTGGTGGAAGGTTTCGCTACCGCTGAGAGCGATTCTGCCTTTGTCGAGGCCAATCTCGGCTCCATTGACGAGGCATATTTCAAGAAAGATGCCCTCAGCCCAGCCATTGCCGACACCATTTTCGACCTGGCCACCGGTAGCGTCTATGGTCCTTACATTGACCAAGGCAGCTACAAGGCCGTGAAACTGCTTGGCAAGAAGGTGGTGGCCGATTCCGTCAAGGCGCGCCACATCCTCCGCCGCGTCACTGACAATGCCTCCTTCACCAATGCCACCAAGACCATCGATAGTCTGAAAAACCTGATTGAGACAGGCGTGGCCAGCTTCGATTCCCTGGCCGCCAGGTTCAGCGAAGACCAGTCCAATGCTGCCAAAGGTGGCGACCTCGGATTCTTCGCGCCGGGCATGATGGTAAAAGAGTTCAACGACGTCTGCTTCTTCAAGGCAGAACCCGGCAAGGTATATTCCGTCACGACGCAGTTTGGCGTGCACCTGATCGAGGTGACGGATCGCAAGTTTCTCAAAAGCGAGCCTTCTGTGAAAGTGGCCTATATCTCTCAGAATATCGTCCCCAGCCAGCAAACACAGGATGTAGCAAAGGAACAGGCGCTCCAGTTGGTGGAAAGCAGCCCCGACCTTGAAAAGCTTCGTGAGAATGCAGCAGCCAAGGGTATGGAAACAGAGACTTCCGCTGCGCTCAAGATCAACGACTACATGATCGGCAACCTCAGCGTCGGACCGGACTCCCGCAAGATGGTGCGCTGGGCCTTCGGCGTTGACGCCAGCGCGGAATCCGCTGATGTGAACGAAGTCTCCCCCGAGGTTTATAACTTCCAGGATCCCGGTGCTTTCCATATCGGAAGGTACGTGGTTGCCGGACTGAAGAGCATCCAGGCCGCCGGAATTCCCTCCTGGAAAGATGTTAAGGATGAAATAGAGCCTCAAGTCATCAATCGCAAGAAAGGAGAGTTGGTCAAGCAGCGGATTGCCGGAAAGGCAGACCTCGAATCCATCGCCGCTACCTTCTCTATACAGGTGGATACTGCACTGGCTACTAATTTCTCTTCCGGTTTTATTCAGAAGTTAGGTACGGTAGAGTCCAAGGTGGTCGCCACTGCAATGAAAGTGGACCTGAACCAGGTGTCTGAGCCAGTGGTTGGCACCAGCGGAATCTTTGTGGTGAAGCCGACGAACAAGCCGGCCCCTGCTCCTGTTGCGAATGTGGTACAGGTTCGCCAGTCCAGCCAGCAGAGCGTCCGCACTACTGCCCGTGCTCGCGTCATGCAGTCACTTCGCAAAGGTGCTGCCATCGAAGACAACAGGGCTAACTTCTTCTAATTCCGACCACCCGATTGTCAACAGCAAAAGGGCCGCCCCGAACAGGGCGGCCCTTTTGTCGTTTCAGGGCTGGGCGTCCATGAGGCTGTCTAAATAGACACCTTGGCGTGATGCCTTTTTGTGAAAAGGGTGCGGGGCGCAACCCCGCCATGCGCCCTTTCCAGGAGGCAGTCAGCAACGGCGGAGTGGATTGCCGGGGCTTTTGAGTCTCTCAAAAACCCCTTCCTGCTGTTAAGAAAAAGCAAAAAAAGTTAAAAATGCTGTCCTGATGGAACTAATCCAACCCCCCAAAGTGTTATTTAATAAGAAATCATCTACCATGTTATCCACAGCCAACGAAACCAAAAATTTCGAAAGAATCTTCGAGGAGGAATTCATGCCCTTCGCGGATGCGTTGTATAATTTCTCCTATCACCTTACCGGCAACGAAGATGACGCCAACGACCTTTTTCAGGAAACCCTGTCAAAGGCGTGGCGGTTTATTGACCGCTACGAAGAAGGAACCAACCCCAAGGCCTGGCTCTTTACCATTGCCAAGAACATATTCATCAACGAATATCGCAGGCGCTCCAAAACACCGGGCCATGTGGAACTACAGGACTTCATCACCCATCAGGAACGCGAAGACAGCCCCTTGACTGGCAGCCTGGATTTGCGCCAGGAAATGTTCAGCTACCTCATTGGCGATGAGGTGGCCATGGCCATCAACGAACTGCCGCCAGATGCCCGCACCGTCATCCTCTTGTGCGATGTGGAGGACTTCTCCTATGAGGAAATCGCCGGCATCCTGGATATCCCCATTGGCACGGTTCGTTCGCGGCTGCACCGGGCCCGGAACATACTCAAGGAAAAGCTTAGAACATACGCCGAGAATCTGGGCTACGAAGACAAAAGAGGATTGTAATCCATTTTTGGCATGAAATGCCTTGCCTGATTAGGGGTTGCGAACAGCAATCCTTAACTTAGACGCGATAAGATGACTTAGAGCATGTTTAAAATTTCTTCTTCCTGAAAACCAATATTTTAGGTGCCTGCTGCGGATTTATTCAGTCGTTTATCAAGATAAATTTCCTCATAAATCCTGTGCGGTCGTCCTAGGCTATTGATTTTAAGTTCGAACAAATTTTAAACATGCTCTTATGTGACATACTGTTTTATCATAACCCGGGAACTGTTCAATGAACGGCTGTGGTCCCCGCGCTTCATTTTTTGGCAACGAATGCAGCGCTGCGGCTCGCTGGCGTTCTTGGAAAGCTCCTTTTTCTTAACCACATTCGCTCCGGCGCTATCATCTGTCAGTGCTATGAAATTCTCGATGCTCTGAATTACAGCTGTTTGCAAAGTGACATTCCGGTTTGGGAAGAAGACCTGGTAAGTCAGGGTGTAATGCCTGGAGGCCTGCTTTCTTTCTGGCACTAACGGGACAGGTTCATAGAGTGAGGACTTTTCTAACGCAGTGGTTTTCGGGCAAAGGCAGATCATACGGTGGAAGAATACAAAAGAGTTGCAAATGAACCAGTTCTACGATAATCAGGAATTCTTGACCCGGATGGGTCTTTCACCCGATAAGCAATGCAAGGCCGATATGGAAAAAGAACTTCAGGAGAATCCGCCGGCCAATTCCGGCTTTCATGAGATGCTCCCCAGCGACCAGTCTTTCCGGGACTTTATCAGAACCCGCCTTCCCCGCAAAAAAGCTTCTCCCGCCTTGCTCCAATCCATCAAATCCAAAATATACAATACCAAGCCAGGAAGCCGCTGATTAGCGGAAAGCCAGCCGCCAGCATTCAAAAACTTAATTTCCTGCTCATTGTTATGAGTGGGCAATATTCCCATTGCAGGATAGTCAAGGCTGCCCCAAAGGGTTCGGTGCGCTTTTGTAATTTTCCTCGGAGGAGCCGCTTGGCCTCCGGAAATGCCACGAGCCCCGCCTCAAAAGAACCGTCAATCCGTTCCGCCGGGGCCGCTTGGTCTCTGAGAATACCACGGGTCCGCTTCAAAAGAACCGTCAATCCGTTCCGCCGGGGCCGCATGCCTCCGAAAAGGCCGTTCGGCCGGCTGCAGGC
>JBEAYO010000129.1:0-8231 GCA_041159285.1 Bacteroidota bacterium
GTTACGTAAAATGTTGCGCCAAAAGCTTTGGCCGACTGATTTATCGCTGCAAGGCCATTTCCTGACACCTTCTCACCTGCTCGCCCCGGAGTTCCACATTGGCAAAGCAGCCCAGCGTGGGCAGTGCCAGTTGCATGCGAGAGATGCCATTCAGGGCGGTGATGTGCCCACGCTGTCCTGCCAGCGGGCCGGAGCAGATCTCCACGGTTTCGCCTGGTTGAAATTTCCTGTATTCAATGGTGACAGGCTGCGCAAGGAGCGACAGCTGGCGGATCATGGAGACCTCCGCCTTGCTGAGGGTGGCGATGCGGTCTCCAAACTTCACCAGGCGGCAAGACTCGCGGTAGCGAGCGATTTCCTTGATTTGGCGGGAATCCAGGGAGACAAAGACATAATTGTTGAATAGGACTACTTCCACCAGCTTCTTTCGGTCGCTCCACTGGCGAAGTTGTTTTTGGACGGGCACGCAGATTTCGAAGCCGTTTTCTGCAAGGAGTTGTCCGACCTTCCTTTCTGTCCTGGGCTTGACGAGCAGTACGTGCCAGGAGGAAGGGGCTGTTCGGGTTTGCATGGTGTTTGTATTGTCAGGTTAAAAAATGCATGGATTACATCCCTGAGTCACAGGATGGATCTCGAGCAACAAGATCCTCCTGCAACTCAGTTATTGGATGCATTCAGGGCGGTACTTAGGCAATTGCACCGGTAAAAACTTACCGATATAGGCCTGCGCATACGTTGCTGCAGCTGATAATTCAAGCCGGCGCCGATATGCAAAGAACACTAGATGATGGAGGCCTGGGTGACTGTTGATTTTTTGAAGTGCAACAGCCTGGTCAAAGGCTGTCTTTACTATTTGAAGCCTCCTTGCGCATAGTATGCTTTTGACGATCTTGGCAGCAGATATTCAAATTATATGTTCGGACATATTTGCGATGTTTTTGACATGAAACGGTGTGAAGAGAGAGCTGTGATAAATTATAAATGCGTATCATATAGTACTTAAAGCAGATGTGTAATTAATTGCCTTAAAGCAAGTAATGTAATGCTTTTGCCCTGGCGGGAGTAATAATTTCCGAATATTGAATACGCTGGGGTATATTTTATCTGCTGAAGTTGTGATTTGCTGTGTTTGGTATTTCCGTAGAGACAAAAATATGAATATGAAATCAAATTAAAGCAAGGTGCAGGCTGTTTTTTTTTTTTTAAATCACAATAAAATATTACCTGCCGTATAATTCTCATATCAGCCAGGCATGAAAAATATTGAATATGGGATAATTGCCGTTGCAGCATTGGATATGTTTCATCTCATTTTGTGCACCTCCAAAATCAAATCGAATATTTCCGATTGTCAGGATTGCATTATTGAATAGAAAATATTCTCCTCAAAACCATAGGGTTTCTACCGGCGCTGCATGGCTTCCGGAAAGGGCACGAGGCCGTCTAAAAAGACCCTTGGCGGCTGACGCCGCCCAGAAATATTTTTAATGAATGCCCATTTTTTTGATTTTGCGTCGCAAAATCAAAAAAACGGGCATTCATTCGAAATATTTATTTGCGGCCCCAGCCGCCAAGGGTCTTTTGAGACAGGTTCAAGCGCAAAAATCCCACTTGGGCTGTCTGAAAATCCCCCTTGCCAAGATACCCTCTTTTGAAAAGGGCCTGCGGCAACCAGGCGGCAGCGGTGAAACGAATACCAAAAGCTCGCCGAATCTTTTGAGACAGCCTTGTTCTGCGGGCCGCAGCCCCGCATAACCCGCTTTGCAGAGGCCAATCGGCGCTGGCGAAACAGATTTAAAACTCGCTCAGGGTTCTAAAAGACAGGCTCAAGGGGGCTTTAGTCTCGCAAGGCTTCGCCCCGCACGCCTATCTCGGGCAGGGGGCTCGCCATAAGGACTTTTGAGACAGACTCAACTTCCCTGAAGGTCGCACCGCCCATGACAAGCGTTAATGCATTCTTAAATGTAACATATTTTTTCCCCTCCAGTTGTTATAGACAAAATCATTTTATAAATTTGAATTGGCAATGAGACGGGATGGCTTCACAAGCGGAGGCCCCGGACTGAATCCCCTCCAAAACTAGTCCGGGGAATAGCCAGGCACCTTCCTCAACTTCAGGCAATATATGCGCATAATCCCCACTGTTGAACCCGGCAGCGAGGTGCAAGCGCACGCCCTGATGACAGGCCCCGTGCACAAAGGCAAAACAAAAGACGAACCTGATGCTGAGGCAAATGATCAAATACCTGGGAATCTGTGGCCTGCTGTGTGTGCCTGCCATCTCACTCCTGCTGCAGGGATGCGAACGCTTCTGGTCCGCTCCGTCCACCAACGGAGGCGTGCCCCTGACAGCCCTCGACAGCGCAAGGGCTGGGTCAGCACTTGCCAACCTGTCGCTGGAAGAAAAAATCGGTCAGCTCATCATCTGGAAGGCCGGACAAAGCACCCAGCTGCAGCGTCAGCAAATGAAAGAGGGGGGTTGAAAGCGGCAAAATAGGGGGCTTCCTGATCAACGGCATGCTCCTGGAAGATTATGTGCACTTTGCAGATTCCCTGAAAAACGCCTCCCATCTCCCCTTGTTTTTCGCCACTTCAGAAAAAGTTTCCCTGCACGGGCAGTTCTCGGGCCTGCCGGGCTTTCCCCTGCCCATCACCATGGCCGCCATTGATTCCCCTGCCCTCCACCTGGAACTGGAGCTCCATTACATCCGACAGTGCAAGGCGCTCGGCATCAATTTCTGCCTCAATCCCAGCCTCCCTGCGGACGAGGCAGAGGCAGCCGGCCCCTTCGATTACCAACAGTTCGAACAGGATGGCACGGCCCGCTCTCTGCGCATGGCGGAAAGACTGAGGCGCAACCGCATCGCCGCCATCGCAGACGACCTGTCCTCGCTTTGCCTGGTGGAGAGCGACAGTCTTAGGGACAGCCTCCTGGCCCCTCTCCGCACACAGGCGGCCGCCGGGCTGTGTGGATTCCTGCTCGACGGCAGACTGCTGCAACTCGATACGCTCAAGGAACTCGGTCCAGACTACCTGCGGAGCTACCTGCGCAGAGACCTGCGATACGGCGGGCTCGCCGTCGTCGCAGCAGACCAGGGCATTCCCGTTGACCAGGCCTTGCTGCAGGGTGCCGACCTGTTTGTCACTGAAAATGTGCCAGCTACCTTTTCCGCCATTTATGAACTCCTCGAGTCGGGGGAAATCGAGGAAGAAGACCTTGACGAACGCGTTTACAGGATACTGCTGGTCAAATCCTGGACGAACGGGGAGGATTTCCCGCCCGCCGAACAAAAAAAGCGCGAACAGGGAACTGCCCTGGCTTTTTATGCCAGGCTGGTTTCCAATCCGGGTCCGGGCAGCATGGCAGAGACCGAGGATCAACCTGGAGAAGCGCGCTCTACCTCCGATGAGGAGTTGTCGCAGCGACTCGCCGAGCTGTCCTGCTACTTCGAGCATCCGCACTGGGACAATTACATCGGCCAGATCTTCGAAAGCGCTGTCATTCTGGCGCGCGACCAGGAAAAAATGCTGCCCTTCGGCGACCTGCTGAAGACGCACTTCGAAGTATATGCTTACAGCAGGCAGCCCTTCGATGTGTTCGAGTCCTATTTCAGGAAATACGCTGATCTGAAAATCACGCAATTGCCGCCTGACCCGGCTGGCAGCCTCCTGCTGCCCCCTGCCACAAAGCAAGCGGATGGCGTCACCCGCATCATACTGCTGGACAGCCTCGATTTGAAACCGGGCTTGCACCGCGATTTCATCAGCCAGGTGAATGAGTGGGTTTGTGGCAGCCAGGTCGTGCTCGTCAATTTCGGCAATCCGAAAAACCTGCAGTACCTGGATATGCCGGTGAGCTGCGTTCAAATTTTCGAGCGCAACGAGGTCACAGAGTCATTTGCAGCGCAGTTGCTCTTTGGCGGAGTGTCCCCGTCCGGCCGTCTGCCCCTGGATATTTCCTCCTCGCTGCCCTTCGGCACTTCCCTGCACTTCCAACCCACCAGGCTTGGCTTCGGCGCGCCCGAAAAAGTCGGCATCAAGCCAGAGCGGCTGGTGGGAATTGATGCCATTGCAGAGTCGGCAGTTGACCAGGGCGTGTTCCCGGGCTGCCAGGTGGTGGTGGCCAAGGATGGCCACATCGTTTACTCCGAGGCATTCGGGCACCATACTTATGACGCCCACCGGTCGCCACCTGTCAGGACCACCGACCTGTTTGACATCGCCTCTGTGACGAAAGTGGCTGCCACGACCCTGGCGGTCATGAAATTGCGGGAGGAGGGCCATATTTCCCTGGGGCAAACCCTCGGGGAGCACCTCCGGCAAGGGGCGGCTTTTCAAATCGGCAGGATCAAAATCCGGGACCTGCTGCTGCACAATTCCGGCCTGCAGGCGCAGATGCCCATCAATCGCTACTATTCTTCGCGCAATGTCCCCTCCCGGGGCTGCAACGATTACTACTGCAGGGTTCGCCGCGGCCGTTACAATGTGAAGGTGGCCGACGGGCTTTTCCTGCGCAGTGATTTGCAGGATACAATCCTCAAGCGCATGTACAGGCTGCCGGTGTATCGGCAGAGCTTTCGCTACAGCGATGTGAACTACTTCCTGTTGCAGAAAATCGTCGAGTCCAAAACGGCAAAGCGGCTGGACCAGTATGTGGAGCGAAATTTCTACCAGCCGCTCGGGCTTCGCCGCACCCTGTACCATCCCCTGCGGAAATTCACCCGGAAACAGGTGATTCCCACGGAGAACGACCGCAACTGGCGGAAAACCCTCGTGCACGGCTATGTCCACGACCCGGCCGCCGCCCTGATGAGCGGGGTCGGCGGCAATGCCGGCGTCTTTTCCAATGCGGAAGACATGGCCGTTTTGTTTCAGATGCTGTTGAACGGCGGCACTTATGGCGGCGCCCGCTTCCTGGAGGAGCAGACGATCAAGGATTTCACGCAGGCGAAATACAGCAACCACCGGGGGCTTGGATTTGACAAGCCGGTGCGCAGGCAGTATCCCAGTTATTCCAGGCACAGCTCGCCCCAGAGCTATGGCCACACGGGTTTCACCGGCACTTGTGTCTGGGTGGATCCGGAGGAGCGCCTGGTCTATGTTTTCCTATCCAACCGGGTTTATCCAAATGCCCGCAATGGCAAGATTTTCACTTCCCTGGTGCGCAGCCGCATCCACGAAGTAGTTTATGACGCCCTTGGCTCCTTCAAGCTGGAGCTGCCGCAGCTGGCAGTGGAGGGGGTTGACGAGGAGGTGAAAGCCGATACGGACGGAAGCTGAGCCCAGCTCAGCAGGTCCATTAGTCCCACCATATTTCTACGCGCCCATTTTTTATCGCATTGCCAGCACGTCCTCCATGCTGAAGCAACCCTTTTTGCCGACCAGCCAGGCTGCTGCCACCAGCGCGCCGGCTGCAAATCCCTCCCGGGAGTGGGCAGTGTGTTTTATTTCCAGGCTGTCGATGGCTGAGTGCCAGCTGACGATGTGCGTGCCGGGCACCTGTCCTTCCCGGGCGGAGTTGATGGCTATTTCTTGGGCAGCTGCCGCTGCCGGCGTTTCCAGGCTGGGCTTCCAACCGGTTTTTGATCTGTATTCCCCGATGATTTGTTCAGCCAGGGAGATGGCTGTGCCGCTGGGGTAGTCCAGCTTTTGCAGGTGGTGAATCTCGCGGATGCTGACCTCATAGCCGGACTGCTGGTTCATCAGGCGGGCCAGGAGTCGGTTGACTGCGAAGAAGATGTTGACGCCGATGCTGAAGTTGGAGGCATAGAGCAAGGCGCCGCCCTTTTCATCGCAGAGGTCCCGGGCCTGCCGGAAGCGGTCCAGCCAGCCGGTGGTGCCGCATACGACGGGAACTCCGGCCAGCAGGCAGGCGCAGACGTTGTCGAAGGCCGAGTCGGGCCGGCTGAATTCTATGGCGACATCGGCTTCCCGCAGCTTTTCGGGGCTTAGTTCCTGCCGGTTTTGACTGCCGATGCGCAGGACCACCTGGTGTCCCTGCTGCTGGGCCAGCTTTTCAATCATTTTTCCCATCTTGCCGTAGCCGAGCAAAGCTATCTTCATCGTTTTTTTTACAAAAATGCTTGCTTTCTTTCGCATTATCAGCACGATGGAGAGATTTTCTATATCCAATGAATTTTGCTGCAAGCAGACAGAGTCATCTATCCACCCGAGGGTGTTGGCCAATGCCGATTGGCCGCGTCCTGCCGCTGCAATTGCAACAATATTTTGCAATGCATCGTCAATTCGCCATACTTTTAGTAATTTTCAGCCTTCAATTCAAAACCAACACACTCCGGACCAGCAATACACCCTCTTCTTTACATCAAATCAGTAGTCATGAGAAAAACTTTACTCCTCCTGCTTTTCACCGGCATCAGCCAATGGCTCGGCGCCCAGACGCCCGCCAACGACAGTTGCACCCAGGCCATCGACATCAGCCTGGGGGGCAGCATCAGCTTCAGCACTGCCAATGCCAACACTGACGGGCCGCTGCACCTCAACTCACCTTGTCCCTCCAGCAGCAATGACAGCCTGTTCAGTGACATCTGGTACCGCTATACTGCAACCACCAGCGGCCTGGTGGACTGGACCCTCTGCGGGACTGCCGACTTCGACACCAAGATCGCCGTTTACAAAGGTGGCGCTATCTGCCCACTCACCGACGACGACCTGCTCACCTGCAACGACGACTTCGGCACCTGCATCGGCAACACCTCCCGGCTGATCTTCCAGGCAGAAGCCGGCCAGAGCTACCTGCTGCGCCTGGGCGGCTGGGGAGAGACAGCACCGGGAGAAACCGGTTCCGGAACCTTCACCCTGCAGGCCTTCACCTCCGCCGTTCCCAATGACTTCTGCGCACAGGCTATTCCCATCTCCTTTGTGGAGGATTATCCCTTCACCAATGTAGATGCCACCACGGACGGCCCCTTGCAGCCCAATAACTCCGCCTGCTTCGGCTTCGGCGACCCCAATGTGCAGGGGGATGTCTGGTACAGTTTTACCGCTCCTGTCACGGGCACCGTGGAATGGAGCACCTGCGACCAGATCAACTTCGACTCCAGGCTGGCCGTGTACGGCCCCGACGTATCCTGCACGCCCACCGGCGACCAGCTTTATGCCTGCAACGACGACGGCTCGGGCTGTTCCAACTATACATCCAGGGTGGTCTTCGACGTGCAGGAGGGCGAGACTTACCTGCTGCGCCTGGGCGGCTACGCCGGCGAGCAGGGCCTCGGCACCTTCGATCTCGTGGAAATCGTTCCGCCGGTTCCGCCGGCCAACGACCTCTGCACTTCGCCTGACTCGGCATGGATCGTCACTGCGGATCAGGCCGACGACTTCGACAATCCCATATTGGGAACCACTGTCAACGGGACTTTTGACCAGGACAACTTCCTATACCCCAATGCCCAGTGCTTCGGCACCAATACCGCCGGCGGTGAGTTCTCCGATGTGTGGTACTGGTTCAATACCTACGGCAATGAGCAACTGGAGATGAGGCTGTTCAAGGGCAATGAATCGCCCTCAGCCTCTTTCTACCTGGAGATGTTCAACGCCTGCGACATGCAGGTGGACACCAACGTCCTGTTCGGCTCCTGCATTTAC
The DNA here is from genome assembly GCA_041159285.1 of Bacteroidota bacterium. Lineage (GTDB taxonomy): Bacteria > Bacteroidota > Bacteroidia > Chitinophagales > Saprospiraceae > UBA6168. The sequence continues at coordinate 7,609 of JBEAYO010000129.1, forward strand.
CTGGATGAGGCCACAGCTGCAGGTGGCACCATTGTAACAGGATTGCCGGCTGAGCCGACGCTCTACCTGCTGCGCGTGACGACGCGGCTGACGACCCAGCTTCCCGGCGACTTCTTTTTGTTCATCATCGGGGAGATTACCGAGCCGCCCGTTGGCGTGGTGGAGGTATTTCCTGGCACTACCCTGGTTTCTCCCAATCCGGCCGGAGACCGGCTGGGGCTGCAACTCATGCTGGAGCAGCCTTCCGTCACCAGCATCCAGGTGTTTAATCCCCTGGGGCAGCAGGTCATGCGCGAGGACCTGGGCAAGCTGGGCAGTGGGCCGCACCATTTTAATTTCGACATCGGGAAGCTGAGTGCCGGCGTTTACCACCTCCTCACCCGCGATGCCGATACCGGTGCTGTTCAAATGATAAAGTTCCTGAAAACAGGAAGATAAAAGGCTTTTCTTAAAAGTTGGGCCTGTCTCAAAAGCCCCGTCCGTCTATTCCATCGGTAGTGCTTAGCTCCCGGGAAGGTCTCACGGCGGGCCTCAGGCCCGCCGTGTGACAAAAACCCCTTCCATGCCGCGGTTTTGCTTTGCAAAACCGCGGCATGGAAGGGGTCTTAGAGGCTGTATCAAAA
>JBEAYO010000130.1:0-8121 GCA_041159285.1 Bacteroidota bacterium
GTTTTTTATTTCCACTTCTAACTGCGAAACTCCGAATACATCACACCATCCCGGTATTGCTGCAAGACATGGCTGACCGTTGCACTCAAGTTAGCCGGCAGCTTGTCGAGCGGAAACCACTCCACGCTTTTGAACTTGCTGGGTTCCCCGGTCCGGAGGTCCCCCTTCCAATTAGAAGCCTTAAAGTACAAGGTAATGCGATGGCCATTGCTCTTTGTGCGCTTGTGCAGGACGTGCACCAACTGCAGGTCTTGCTCATCCAGCGTGATGCCTGCCTCCTCATTGGCTTCCCGGATCAAGGCCTGCATGGCATACTCAGTCGCCTCAATGCCGCCGCCCACCAGGGTATAATTGCCACCCTGGGCTTTCTTTTGGCGAAGCAGCAAGATGCTGCCGCGGTTGTAAAGGATCAAGCGAACCTTTAGATTGATGTCGGTCATGGATTGTCGCACTTTGGTGATTTTGCCTGACAAATATAGGCGACTCCTGAAAATTAATGTGCAGCGTTTTGCCAGAAACTGTTTTGCCCGCCTGTGGAAGCAGAAATTGCCGGATTCTACAAGCTCCGTGGCTTGATCTTCATCAGGATGCCGTATTTGGGCTTGAGGGTGATGAGTGGCTCCGGCACCACCGGATGTTCCTTCACCAGCTCGAAGTCAAAGTGGCGCACAAACAAGGAGAGCAACAACTGCATCTCCATCATGGCGAAGTGGTTGCCAACGCACATGCGCGGGCCGGCGCCAAAGGGCATGTAGGCCATGCGCGGGCGCTGCTTTTCCGCCTCTGGTGAAAAGTGCTCCGGAAAGAACTCATCAGGGCGTTCCCAGTGCGCGGGATCCCGGTGCAGCGCGCCGATGGAGAGAAATACAATGGAATAAGCCGGCACCGGATGCCCCAGGATGACGTCGTCCTGAACGGGTTGACGGCCGATGGCAAAAGCCGGCGGATAGAGCCGCATACTCTCCTGAATCACCTGTGCTGTGTAAACCAACCGACGCAGATCTTCAAAGCCTGGCTGTCGGCCGACCCCGACTTCCTCGATTTCCCGCCGCACTTTTGCCAGCACCTCGGGGTGCTGAGCCAACAGGTAGAGAGTCCAGCACAAGGCAGTGGAAGAGGTCTCGTGACCAGCGGCGTAGATGGTGATGGCCTCGTCGCGGATCTCCCGGTCGGACATGGGCTGTCCTGTGTCCTCGTCACGCGCCTGAACCAGGAGGGTGAGGAGGTCGGCCGGCGGGTGCTCCTGCGACTTCCTGTCGGCAATCAACTTGTAGATGTAGGTATCAAACCAGCGGATATCGCGCTTGAAGCGGCGGTGCTGGCCGTTGATGTAAACCAGGGGGCTTAGGTGCGGCCTGGCTGTCTTGAATATGATGTAGTCCTGCGCCTCGAGCATGATGCGGTAAACCTCGGAGATGTCGGCGGCCTCATCGGTGCTGAAGAGGGTCATCAGGGTGATGTCCGCGGTTATGCGCATCATTTCGCGGGAGATATCCAGCACCTGGCCCTCTGCGGTGCGTTGCTGCAGGTCCGCCACATAGCGGTGGGAGACCAGTTCCATTTTTTGGAACATTTCCTCGAGCCTGTTTTTGTAAAAAACGGGTTGCACCAGGCGGCGCTGGTTTCTCCAGTATTCCCCCTCGCTGGTCACAAGCCCGTTCCCGAGGGCCAGTTTGAGATGGCGATAGGCGATGCTTTTGATGTAGTTTTTTTGGTTTTTCTGGAGGACGTGACTGATGGCATCGATGTCGGAGGCGACGAACAGCTTTCGAAAGACGAAGGGAACGCGATAGAAGTTGCCCAGAAGCCGCGATTGGCGAATAGTGAACTCGAAGGGATTGGCGATGAAATCTGCGCCCGGGATGAAGGATCGCTTACTTTTATAGACAGGGATTTGAGTCATGGCGTGTATTAGTTTGCGCTTGCGCTGATGTCTTGCCTTGCTATAACAAAGTTGGCGATGGGCTTGTTTTTGGCGCTTCGCTGTGTTTTTATAAAAACTTTCAAAGGCAGCGGCATGCAGCAAGCAAGACTGTCATAGTAATGTATTTACATAAAACATGCCTCGCCCGGGCAACCGCCCCATCAGTCAATAAAAACGGCTGCACGCGTAATTTTTTACCCCAATATTTACAGCACTAAATCACAAACAACTGACGTTTTTTTTCTCAATTTCGTACCTTTGCAACATGGAAGAAACATTAGAAATCAGAGATGATGCGCAATTGGCAACCGGCTCGTACGATGCCGCCAACATTACCGCGCTGGAAGGACTGGAGGCCGTCCGCAAAAGGCCCGCCATGTACATCGGCACCACTGACATCAAGGGATTGCACCACCTGGTCTGGGAAGTCGTGGACAACTCCATCGACGAACACCTGGCAGGTTTCTGCTCCAGAATAGATACTATTATCCATCCCGACAACTCCATCACCGTCAGGGATAACGGCAGGGGTATCCCGGTGGACATGCACAAAAAGCTCAAGAAATCCGCCCTCGAGGTGGTCATGACCGTCCTGCATGCCGGTGGTAAATTCGACAAAGACACCTACAAGGTATCCGGAGGCCTACACGGCGTCGGCGTGTCCTGCGTCAACGCCCTCTCGGTTCACATGCGGGCTGAAGTCCACCGCGACGGACATTCCTACGAGCAGGAATACTCCTGCGGGAAACCCCTCTACGACGTCCGCGAAACCGGCACCTCCACCCACCGGGGCACGAATATCACCTTCAAGCCCGACGGCGACATCTTCGAAACCCTGGAATACAAGTACGACACCCTGGCCAACCGCCTGCGGGAACTCTCCTTTCTCAACAAGGGACTGATCCTCAACCTCACGGATGAACGCCACCTGGACGAAAAGGGAAATCCCAAAACTGAGACCTTCCACTCCGAAGGAGGGTTGCGTGAATTCGTGGAATACCTCGACGATAGCAGGGTCAGGCTTATAGACAAACCCATTCACGTCATCGGAAGGGAAGACAACGTGGAGGTGGAAGTAGCCCTGCTGTACAATACTTCCTACACGGAGCACCTGTATTCCTACGTCAACAACATCAACACCAGCGAGGGCGGCACCCACGTCAGCGGCTTCCGCCGCGCCCTCAGCCGCGTGCTCAATAAATTCGGCGACCAGAGCGGACTCATCGCCAAATCCAAGGTGACGCTTTCCGCCGAGGACTTCCGGGAAGGCCTCACGGCCATCGTTTCCGTCAAGGTGCCGGAGCCGCAGTTCAAGGGGCAGACCAAGAGCGAGCTGGGCAACTCCGAAGTCACCGGCATCGTCTCCCGCGCGGTGGACGAAGCCCTCTCCACCTACGTAGAGGAGAACTCCGGCGCTGCCAAGAAAATCGTCGAAAAGGTCATCCTCGCCGCCACTGCCCGGCAAGCCGCCCGGAAAGCCCGCGAAATGGTGCAGCGCAAGAATGCCCTCACTGGCAGCGGACTGCCCGGCAAACTGGCCGACTGCAGCTCCAAAGACCCCGGTGAAAGCGAAATCTTCCTGGTAGAGGGCGACTCGGCAGGTGGCACCGCCAAGCAGGGAAGGGACAGGAACTTCCAGGCCATCCTCCCGCTGCGCGGCAAGATCCTCAACGTGGAAAAGGCCCTCGAGCATAAGATCTACGAAAACGAGGAGATAAAGAACATCTTCACCGCCCTGGGTGTCAGCATCACCGAAAACGACGAAGGCGAGCGCATCCTGAACATTGAAAAGCTGCGCTACTACAAGATTGTCATCATGTGCGATGCTGACATAGACGGCAGCCACATCACTACCCTGATCCTGACCTTCTTCTTCCGCTACATGAAGCCGCTCATCGAAAAGGGACATATTTACATCGCCTCTCCCCCGCTCTACATGGTCAAGAAAGGCAAGCAGTACCGCTATTGCTGGAACGACGAGGAGCGCCGGGAAGCCGTCAACGCCTACGCCAGCGGCCCCAATGACAGCGGCGTGAAAGTCCAGCGATACAAGGGTCTCGGCGAAATGAACGCGGAACAACTCTGGGAGACCACCATGGATCCCAACAGCCGCATCCTTCGCCAGGTGACCATTGAAGACGCCGCCGAAGCTGACCGCACTTTCTCCATGCTTATGGGTGAAGACGTGCCGCCGCGCCGCGCCTTTATCGAGGCCAATGCCAAGTATGCCAAAGTGGATGCCTGACCAGGGCTTCAACCCTTTTTGCGAATGTCTTCTTTCAAGCTGACCTCCAATTACCAGCCAACCGGCGATCAGCCGCAGGCGATACGCCAGTTGGTGGAAGGGGTAAGACAAGGCGACCGGGCCCAGGTACTCCTGGGTGTCACCGGTTCGGGAAAGACATTTACCATCGCCAATGTCGTCTCCCAGCTTGAAAGACCCACCCTGGTACTCACCCACAATAAGACGCTGACGGCCCAGCTCTACGGCGAATTCAGGGAGTTCTTCCCCGACAACGCCGTGGAATACTTTGTCAGCTATTACGACTACTACCAGCCGGAGGCCTACATCTCCGTCACTGATACCTACATCGAGAAAGACCTAAGCATCAACGAGGAAGTGGACAAGCTCCGTCTTCGCGCCACCTCCTCCCTGCTAAGCGGGCGACGCGACATCATCATCGTCGCATCAGTCTCCTGCATCTATGGCATGGGCAACCCCGAGGACTATACCACTGCCATCATCCGGATTCAGGAGGGACAGCACATCTCCAGGAATGTCTTTCTCTACAAACTGGTCGAAAGCCTTTACTCCCGCACTGAACACGACTTCAAACGGGCGACTTTCCGCGTCCGCGGGGACACGGTGGACATCAACCTGCCCTACGTGGACTTCGGCTACCGCGTCACCTTCTTCGGCGATGAAATCGAAGCCATCGAGCGCCTTGAAATTGAAAGCGGCAAGGCCATCGAGCGCATGCCCAACGCAGCCATCTTCCCGGCCAACCTCTACATCGCCCCCAAGGAGCGCATCGCCGGCATCATCCGCGAAATCGAGGATGAGATGTTCGCCCAGGTGAAGTATTTTGAAAAAGAACAGCGCTACCTGGAAGGCAAGCGAATCAAGGAGCGCACCATGTTCGACCTCGAGATGATCAAGGAACTGGGCTATTGCAGCGGCGTGGAGAACTACTCCCGCTTCTTCGACGGCAGAAAGCCGGGTACCCGGCCGTTTTGCCTGTTAGACTACTTCCCGGATGACTACCTCCTGGTAATTGACGAGAGCCACGTCACCATCCCCCAGGTCAGGGGCATGTGGGGAGGTGACCGCGCCCGCAAGCTCAACCTTGTCAACTGGGGATTCCGCCTGCCTTCAGCCATGGACAACCGGCCCCTGAATTTTTCAGAATTCGAAAGCCTTGTCAATCAGGTGGTCTACGTCAGCGCCACCCCGGGTGATTACGAGATGGCGCAAACAGAGGGGGTCATCGTGGAACAGCTCATCCGACCCACTGGCCTGCTCGATCCGCCCATCGAGGTGCGACCCGCCATCCACCAGGTGGACGACCTGCTGGGAGAAATTGAAATCCGAATAAAAAAGCGGGAAAGGGTGCTCGTCACCACGCTCACCAAGCGCATGGCGGAAGAACTGGCAAAATACCTGACCAGACTCAACATAAAAGTCCGCTACATCCACTCGGAGGTTGAAACACTGGAGCGGGTTGAAATCCTGCGCGACCTTCGTCTCGGCGAGTTCGATGTGCTCATCGGAGTGAACCTGCTTCGGGAAGGACTGGATTTGCCGGAGGTGTCGCTGGTTGCCATACTCGATGCCGACAAGGAGGGTTTTCTCCGCAACGACCGCTCGCTGACGCAGACTGCCGGCCGGGCGGCGCGCAATGCCAACGGCCTCGTCATTTTCTATGCCGACACCATCACAGAGTCCATGCAGCGCACCATTGACGAGACCAACCGTAGGCGCGCAGTGCAAACGGCATACAACGAGGAAAACGGCATTGTACCTACTACGCTGTTCAAAACAAGGGAAGAAATCCTCGCCCGCTCTTCCGTGCTCGATATCCGGGGCAAAAAGACGTATTATACAGAGCCGGAGCAGGCCAGTCTGGTGGCAGACCCGGTGGTAGCTCATCTGAGCAGCGAGCAATTGGAGCGGCTCATCGCCGAAACGGAGGAGAAGATGAGAAAGGCTGCCAAGGAATTGGACTTCATCGCGGCCGCGGGGTTGCGGGATGAGATGCTGGCGCTCAAGGAGCACCTGAAGGGGCTGATCAAAGGATAACTAAGTCGTGTCAACAGGCTTGTTGAGATGAGGGCAGCATCCCTTGTTGATGTCTGCCGCCCTTTCAGGGCTCTGGCACCTCCATAGCCTCTTGCTAATAAAAAAAGAGGCTGTTTCAAAAAAGCCGGCAAATCGTTCCAGCGGCGTCGATGGCTAGCGGAAAGGGCGGCGGGGGGGCGGGGGGCCCCCCCCCCCCCCCCCCTTTCCGGGTGCCAATCGGCACCGGCGGAACAGATTGCCAAGTCTTTTAAGACAGCCTCCTCGGGGCGCAGTCCCGCGCCCTTTTCGGGAGGCAATCAGTACCGGCCAAATACCCTGCTGTTTTGAGGGCGTTTCTTTTTCAGCCATTGCTGGAGTGCATGAAAAGGGTGCTAAACAGTTACAATAAAACAAAGAAAATGAAACTATTGGAGCCGGTAAAAATAGGTGACGCCATACTCAAAAACAGCATGGCCATGGCACCGATGACACGTTCCCGTGCTGATTTGGAAGGTGTGGTTGGAGAAACAACCATCCTGTATTACTCGCAAAGAGCCAGTGCAGGACTCATCATCAGCGAAGCGATCAACATCAGTAAACAAGCTACAGGAAGCCCCTTGACACCAGGAATCTACACCCAGGAACAGATAAATGCCTGGAAAAAAGTAACCCAAGCGGTGCATGAAAAGGGAGGCACCATCTATGCACAGCTTTGGCATACGGGCCGTGTAGGTCATTCATTAGTGAGGAATGGGGAATTACCGGTTGCTCCTTCTGCAGTAGCCATCCAAGGTCAACAGCATTTCACCATGGAAGGCATGAGGGATTATGAAACTCCAAGAGCATTGACGATTGATGAAATTAAACAGATTATTCAGGATTTCAAACAGGCGGCCGTCAATGCCATGAAAGCCGGATTTGACGGCGTTGAACTTCATGCAGCATTTGGGTATTTGCCTAATCAGTTTTTAGCAGAAAGTTCGAATCAGAGGACGGATCAGTATGGAGGAAGCATTGAAAATCGTAATCGTTTTGTCTTAGAAGTAATGCAAGAGATCGTGGCTGCCATTGGTGAAAACAAAGCTGCCATTCGCTTATCGCCAACAAGCACATACAACAACATATCACATCAGCAACCGGTTGAGCAGTTTACATCACTGATCGAGCATCTTAATCAACTGCCGCTGGCTTATGTGCACATCATGAAAGTTCCTTTTCCCGCTGATAAATTTCCTCAATATCCTTCAGATGCGGTTGAAACCTTTGGAAAAATATCAAAGCATCCCGTGATTGCAAATTATGGCTATACCCGTGAAACCGGCGAAGCAGAGCTGCAAAAAGGAATTGCCAGGCTCATATCTTATGGCTCCTTGTTTTTAGCCAATCCGGATTTGCCGAAGCGGTTTGAAATCAATGCCGAATTGAACCAAGCCGACAGAGCCACGATGTACGGAGGCAAAGACAAGGGTTATATTGATTACCCGTTTTTAAAAACTAAAATATCATAAACATGAACTCAGAAAATTCAAAAAAAACATCCTCATGAACAGAATACTTGTCATCCTGACCATAGACACGGACAACCTTCCAATTAATTTTCCCCAGCTACTCCAACATGAGCGAGAGGTGGTGGCCCAATGGAAAAAAGAAGGTTTTCTGGAACAATTGTTTTTAAGACCAACTAAAAATGGTGCTGTGCTTATACTTAAAGATATTGATGAGGAAAAAGCAAATCAATTGATTAAAACGCTTCCTTTTTATGCCATAAAAAAATCGATTGAAATATTGCCACTCATTCAGGATCAGGAGATTTAAATTAGATTCGTTTTGTTATGAATATCGCTTTGAGGGCTTCTTTTTCAACAATGTCCAGTAGCGTGGATGCTAGTATTTAACAATAAAAGTAACTGTTTAGCAC
>JBEAYO010000131.1:0-8076 GCA_041159285.1 Bacteroidota bacterium
GGTCTTGTCGCGCACGGCGATGCGTGCGGGGTCGAGGACATTGACGATCTGGTCGATGGCCTGGCTGGGCAGGTATTGGTTGGTGCGGCCCGGGAAGCCGAAGACCAGGGTGAAGTCGCCTTCGCGCACGCCATCGAGCGAGATGGGCAGGAAGTGCTTGGGCTGGAAGGGCACGTTGTCGGCGGCGTATTCGGCCGGGCGGTTGTTCTTGTCGGCGTAGATGCGGAAGAGGGAGAAGTCGCCGGTGTGGCGGGGCCAGACCCAGTTGTCGGTGTCGGCGCCGAACTTGCCGATGGAGGAGGGCGGGGTGCCCACCAGGCGGACGTCCTTGTAGGTGACGGTGACGAATAGGAAGTACTGGTTGCCGTGGAAGAAGGGCCTGATCATGACATCTTCCCAGGCTTCGCGCTGCCAGGATTTCTTGATTTCCTCCAGGTTTTTGTCGATGGTGGACTGGCGGGTCCGCTTGTCCATGTTGTCGGTGACGCCGGCTAGGGCCTGGGCGGTGACGTCCTCGATGCGGGAGATGAGGGTGGCGGTCAATCCGGGGTTGGGGAGTTCCTCCTGGAGGTTTTTGGCCCAGAAGCCCTTGTCGAGGTAGTTATTATCCAGGGTGGTGTGCGACTGGATGGCGCCGTAGCCGCAGTGGTGGTTGGTAAGCAGGAGGCCTTTGGGGGAGATGATTTCCCCGGTGCAGCCGCCGCCGAACTGGACGATAGCATCCTTGAGGGAGCCTTTGTTGACGCTGTAGATGTCTTCCGCGGACATTTTCATGCCCATGCTTTTCATCTCCGTTTCATTGAGCAGCCCCAGCAGGAGCGGGAGCCACATGCCTTCTACGGCCAGGGCGGAGAAATGGACCAGGATGCCGAGGATGAGAGAGAGAATCAGTTTTTTCATGTCTGTGTTTGATTTTGAGTGATGCGTGTTGGGTTAGGGTTTGACTGTCTGCCAGTTAGGCGAGGTGCGAAGATAGGGAATCTTTGGAGAATTGTGGAGTGCTAAGTCGGGCGACTGTTCCCTTCAGGATCACGGATTGAGCGGATTAAGGGATTGCACGGATTGGAGGCGCTGCCTGGATTCGTCCGTAAAGGAGGTGTTTTTTGAGGGTGGAATTTATTCCACCGGCATCATTTTTACTATAATGGCGGAATGAATTCCGCCCTCCAGGAGAGCTGCATGGTGTTCGCCAAATTTACAAAAATGGAAGGGCCTGCTGGCGCTTGGTGCTGAACTTGTCAAACAAATCTGCGCAGCCACTGTTATTTGAAGGCTATCAATCAGTGAACAATGCCAAAACAAATCCTCCTCCTGTTCGCACTGCCGGCGATGCTCGCACTGCCGGCCCTGGGGCAGCATGCAAAGAATAACATGGAACCAACGGCAAAGAACCCACTCCTCTGCGACATAGAAACCGGCATCTGCGAAATGCCGGCTACCCAGGTCGGAGAAAAAACGGGCAGCCTGGCAGCAGGCAAAAAGCCCGTCAAAATCTACTACTTCACCGACCCCATCTGCTCCTCCTGCTGGGGCATAGAGCCCCAGCTGCGCAGGCTCAAGCGGGAGTACGGACCCTACTTCGACATAGAATACCGCATGGGCGGCCTGCTGCCCGACTGGAGCTACAACAGCGGCGGCATCAGCAAGCCCTCCGATGTGGCGCACCACTGGGACGAGGTCAGCCTGCACTACGACATGCCCATTGACGGAGACGTCTGGCTCGAGGACCCGCTCCACTCTTCCTATCCCCCCTCCATCGCCTTCAAGGCAGCCCAGTTGCAGGACGGCAAAAAGGCCCTGCTCTTCCTGCGCGCCATCCGCGAGATGGTCTTCCTGGAGAAGAAGAACATCACGAAGTGGGAGCACCTGGAGGCTGCTGCGCTCCTGGTAGGACTGGACGCCGCTCAACTGAAGGAGGATTACGAAGGCCGCGCTGATGCCCTCTTTCAGGAAGACCTGGCCCTGGCCCGGAAAATGGGGGTGCGGGGATTTCCCACCTTGTTTTTCACTGACAGTCTGAGCCAGGTGCTGGTGTATGGCTTCCGGCCCTACCAGCAATTTGAGGAGGCGCTGAAAAAACTGCATCCGGCGGCTGAACGGCTGCCGATGGATACCTCCCCGGCGGCGTTGTTCCGGGACCATGCCTCGCTGACGACCCGCGAATACGCTGTATTGTCTGGCAAGTCCCGGGCGGAGAGCGGGGCGGAGCTGCAGGCTTTGGCGGACCGGGGAAGCCTCGGCAAGCTCGTCACCAAGAACGGGGTGTTGTGGAGGCGGGTGAAAAGGGAAGGGGAGTAAATGTCGAGCTGCCCCGCCGGAGTAAATTGGTTTTCCAGAAAAATATTAGTTTAAAGCGTATTTTAGCCCTTGCAGGACGGTGGTTTCCTGCAAGGGCTGTTGATTATAGATAGTAGGCTTAACAACTAATAAAAATGTAACTGTTTAGCACCCCTTGCAGATGCTGTTTGCCTCTCGGAATGGGGGTGGTCGGCGGCGCGCTTAGGCGTGCCCTTTCCGGTAGGCAAGCAGAATCGAATGAACGTTAATTGCTTTTGTCTATTAAAAAGGGCGGTGGGCAACAGGCCCGTACGCTACCCGTTCAGGTCAGTGCGTTCAATAACGTAATTTTTTATTCCGCCAAAAAACCCCGGTTATTTACATTCGGGAAGCCCTGAAACAAGAATTAGCAACGCTTCCCGAATGAAAATAATCCGGAATTTTTGATAGCCTATTTCATTCGCCTGGGGATCGTGTAAAAAGTCGCCGGAGTGCAAGTGTCCCTTTTTTAAAAGGGCGCAGGGCGCAGCCGCGCGCCCTGTCCGACAGATGGGCAGCACCATCGGAATAGGTTTTTACCCAACCCCTCACTTTAAAATTTATACAGTTATGAAAAAGAACCTGCTAATCAGCAACACCTTCCGCATTGTGCACCGCTACCTCGGCTTCTTCCTCGCAGGCATCATGATGATTTACGCCATCAGCGGCGTTATCCTCATTTTCCGGGAAACGGATTTTTTGAAACGAGAAAAGCAGATTGAAAAAACTGTCGCTGCCAGCTTGTCCGGACAGGAACTCGGAAGAGCCTTGAAAATCAGGGACTTAAAAGTGGAGCGGGAAGAGGGCAACCTGCTCTATTTCCCGCAGGGCAGCTATGACAAGTCCACCGGCGAGGCCCGCTACAAGGCCAAGGAACTTCCCTTCCTGCTCGAGAAGTTCACCCGCCTGCACAAGGCCACCCACAAACAGCCGCTTTACTTCTTCAACATCTTCTTCGGCATTTCACTCTTGTTTTTTGCCATCTCCTCCTTCTGGATGTTCCTGCCCGGCACGACGATTTTCAGGAAGGGGCTTTACTTCACGCTCGGAGGTCTCCTGCTGGCGTTGTTGATGCTGTTCTGGGGTTCCTGAGCCTGGCTGGCGTCTCTGGCCGTAAGCCCGACGAATTTCCATTGAAAAAAATTTGCCTCTGCCGGTTTGTAACCTTATCCTGTCCCATAACTTTGATTCGGGAAGAACAGGCAGGTGAGCCGCTTTTGTGGCCGTAAAGGCGTGCCCTATGCCGGCAGGCTCCCCCCTTTGTCATCCTGTAAGGACCTGTCCACGCCATAAGTGCCGCCCCAATGCTGAGCCCTGTCCTGACAGAGCCCTTTGACCGCAGCCATGCGAGCCCAGCGCCGGCAGGCTCCCCCCTTTGTCATCCTGTAAGGACCTGTCCACGCCATAATTGCCACCCCAATGCTGAGCCCAGTCCTGACAGGGCCCTTTTTGACCGCAGCCATGCGAGCCCTGCGCCGGCAGGCTCCCTCCTTTGTCATCCTGTAAGGACCTGTCCACGCCATAAGTGCTGCTCCAATGCTGAGCCCAGTCTTGACAGAGCCCTTTGTCTGCAGCCATGCGAGCCCTGCGCCGGCAGGCTCCCTCCTTTGTCATCCTGTAAGGACCTGTCCACGCCATAAGTGCTGCTCCAATGCTGAGCCCAGTCTTGACAGAGCCCTTTGTCTGCAGCCTTGCGAGCCCAGCGCCGACAGGCTCTCCCCTTTGTCATCCTGTAAGGACCTGTCCACGCCGCAGGGCACGTAAAAGCTGGAAGCGTAACATACGAAGCGCTTATGTTGCTGTATTTAGAGCCCCCGCCACGGAAGGCTTGACCAATGCATTTTGGTGAGGTTTTGGTTCTAACATGGGGGCGGCACACGTGGCGTGGACAGGTCCTTACAGGATGACAAAGGGGGGAGCCTGCCGGCACGGGACTCGCAATACTGCTGCATAAGGAGCTTATCCTGTCCCATAACTTTATTAGGGAGGAACCGATAGGCTAGTCACTTTTTTGGCCGTAAAGGCGAGCCCCTTGACGGAGGCCCTCATAGGCCTGAAGGGCCGGCATATGTCAGCGAGGGGTGCAGCCCCTCGGAACGTGCCGCACCCCTCAAAGCCCTGAAAGGGCGACATATGTCAGCGAGTGGTGCAGCCTATTGGCATCGCTCCCACCGCCAAGTTCCTTGTTCCTAAATACTACCCACCCTTCTATCCTATTAATCCTATTAATCCTATAATGCTGTTTAAAATACAGTGTTGCCTGCTGCGCTGCACCCCTCGCTGAGGTATGTCGCCCTTTCAGGGCTTTGAGGGGTGCGGCACGTTCCGAGGGGCTGCACCCCTCGCTGACGTATGTCGGCCCTTCAGGCCTTTGAGAGGAAGGGTTGTGGGCTTGTTTCCGAGGGGCTGCACCCCTCGCTGACGTATGTCGGCCCTTCAGGCCTTTGAGGGCTTCCTGCATGGGACACGCGCTTACGGCCGCCAAAGTGGCTAGCCTGCCTGCTGTTTCCAAACAAAAAATTATGGGACAGGATAAGCATAAGGAGAGGTTATGACTGGTTCCAGCATTGAGGCAGCACTTATGGCGTGGACAGGTCTTTCCAAGATGACAAAGTGTGGAGCCTTTCGGCACGGGGCTCGCTTTAACGGCTACCAAAATAGATAGCCTTCCGGGTCCTTTTGACTCAAAGTTATAGGACATGATAAGGTTACAAACCGGCAGAAGCGGATTTGTAATACTGCGCACGTTGCTCGCATGGCGGCAAAAGGGGGATTTTAGTCTCGTGGGGCGAAGCCCCGCGAGATTTTTACGAAAAAGCGTCTCGCGAGAGGGTCTTTTGAGACAGTCTAAGGGGGGATGGCCCCGTCTGGATAACTTTAATGTTGAGGGGATTCTCTTTTTCTGCTATTTTTACATGAGCCTGAGTTGTTTTATCTGAAAATCTAATGTCCAAAGCCATGCTGCTGGAAACGGAGCGCCTCTACCTTCGCGAAATGACGGCGGAAGACGCCGGGGACCTATACGCCCTGAATGCGGATCCCGAAGTGATCCAATTCACCGGCGACGGGCCCTTCGAGACTGTGGCGCAGGCGCGTGCCTTTCTGGAGGCTTACGATCACTACCGCCGCTATGGCTTTGGCCGCTGGGCCGTGATTCGCAAGGAGGACGGGGCCTTCCTGGGCTGGTGCGGCTTGAAATACACCCCTGAGTTGGACGAATACGACATCGGATTCCGTATTTTTAGGTGGTTTTGGAACCAGGGTTACACCACGGAGGCAGCCCGTGCCTGCCTCCAGCTGGGTTTCGGGCGTTTCGGAATGCCGGCCATCGTGGGCCGTGCCCGGCGGGAGAACCTGGCTTCTATCCGGGTGTTGGAGAAGGTCGGGCTGTCGTATGTAGGGCCACTCGACTTTGAAGGTGAGGAGGGGGTGCTTTACCGCAAAATGAAGGTGCCTTAATTGTTGGGCCTCTCCGAGGCCGGGTGCTGCGTATCGGAGCTGCAAAGGTTGGGCCTCTCCGAGGACTGGAGGTAGGGGATGCGTATCGGAGTTACAAAGGTTGAGCCTCTCCGAGACCTGGGGGTGCTGTCAACCGAGCCAGTCTCAAAAGGCTGCTGGAATGTTGTGTCAATTTCAATCCCGACCCAACGCCAGTGCCGCTTTCAACTGTCCTTTAATAAGACATAAGCTCGAAATCAAAAAAGCCAATACGATGAAAACCTTCAGTAAACTCAAACCCCTCCTACTGGCTGCCAGCCTCCTCACACCGCTGGCAGCGACTCACTCCCAAAACTGGACCGTTGGCCAGGCCGTCAACCTCTCCATCATAGACCTGCCAGTGGACATCTACGTCACCGAGGCCTGTGAGCTTCTCAGCGGACAGGAGGCAGAATTTCACCTGCCGCTGCCCAAGGTGGAAGGCATCCAGTACTTCGTCTTCATCGACAATGCAGCCGATCCCGACTACACCTTCGAACTGCGGCACGAAAACACCGTTCAGGTCCTGAGCCTGGGTGATTCCATGGAAATCGTCACCGACGGCGGCGTGGAAACAGTACACCTGTCCTATGCCGGCTACGAATCCTACGCGAGCCTCGACTTCAGGGCCATCGGCACGCCGCAGACCGCCGGGCAGCAGCATCCCTGCGGATCGACCAACGACGGCTGGTTCAACCAGCCTGTCAGCTGCCTGTATCCCCATTTTGCGGATGGAAGCACTTACCTGACTGATTGCGTGGTTCAGCCCGCTACCGTCGAGCCGGTGATCTACGGGGATTCATTGCTTTGCCCGGACAGCGGCGGCACGCTCAGCACCCAGGAGTTCGACAGCTACCAGTGGTACCGGCGCTACTTCGGCTCGTCGCAGTCGGAACCCATTCCAGGTGCCACCGGACAGACCCTGGTGATGGATTACTTCAACTTTGCCGCCTCCTTCATCTCCGTGAAGGTCACCAAGGCCGGGGCCGTCTATACCTCCGACGAGTTTTTCGTGGACGGGCTGGTCTTCCTGCTGCCCGTGGTGCAGACCACCGGCGACTTCACCATCGGTCCGCAGGGGGAGACCATCGTCTGCCCGGGCGACACCGTGTTCTTCACCCTGAAGAACCCCTATACGGTAAACATCACCTGGTACCAGAACGGTCAGCCCATGCCGGGGGACACCGGGCAGGTGCTGGTGGTCACCAGCCCGGGAATATACTGGGTGCAGGGCGCTCCTGCGCTGTGTCCTGAGTTCGTTCAGGGACTCGGCGTGGAGTTGGTGGTCGAGGCCTGTACCACTGACAGCCGGGAGGCCCCTGAGGCGGAGGAGCTGTCCTTTTTCCCAAATCCAGTGTCCCGGCAGTTGTTTGTCAGCCCGGCAGGGGCTTTGGCCGGCAAGGAGCTGTTGCTGTTCAACGCCCTGGGGCAAAGGGTGTTTGCTGGCCAATGGCCGCACGATGGCGGGTTGGAGCTGGGTTCGCTGGAGCCGGGCTTGTACTGGCTGGTGTGGGAGGGAGGGCGTGAAAGGGTGGTGGTGGCGCAGTAGCGCACCGCCCTTTGGCTACCGTTCCTGCACAATCCCCATAGCCCATCAGGCTGATGTGTAAATTCCCTGGCTTTCCAGTGCCTTCCTGCAGAAAATCAAGTCTGCTCCTGAGGTTCGCCTAAAATGGGGCCTTAGCGCATGTTTAAATTCTTTCTTCCTGCCAAGCGATGATTCAGGCACTCTCTGCGGATTTATTCAGTCATTTGTCCTGAAAATTCCTTCATAAATCCTGTTCGGCCATTCTAAACCATTGATTTTCAGTTTGAATAAATTTTAAACTTCCACTTAGCGCAAAGGCGGGCTTGTGTAAAAAGTCCATGCGGCTTGTTCCGCTGGTACTGCCCAGCTGCCGGAAAGGGCAGCGGCTGCCTCAAAAGATCCGGCCATCCGTTCAGCCACCGCCGTTTGTCATCCGGAAAGGGCATTTGGCCGGCCGCAGGCCGGCCAAATGCCGAAAAATCCCTCTTGCGGCTGTCTCAAAATCCCCTTGGCGGCTGGCGCCGCCAAAAAGCATTTTGGATGGATGCCATTTTTTTTCGCCGCCGAAGGCGTCGAAAGTCTTTTGAGATAGCCTCCGGAGGAAGGGGGAGGGGCTTGCCCCGCACGCTTTTTGCGAGCAGGTGCCTCGCCAAGGGCCTTTCTAAACAGCCGCGCGCTCTTTTGTCAAAGACAGACACAAGTACTCCGGCGAATTTTTACGCAATCCCTGGGTGGGGGAAGCCTTTACATTACGT
>JBEAYO010000132.1:0-8070 GCA_041159285.1 Bacteroidota bacterium
CGCGACATAGACTGGAAGGTCTATGCCCGCACCGACCGCCTCTATGTCAAGAAGTTTGAGGAGGAAACCAACCTGCGCTGCCAGATCGTCATTGACGCTTCTTCCTCCATGTATTTCCCGGAGGTGGGTGCCTCCAGCAGCACCCAGGTCAACAAACTCCGGTTTTCAGCACTCGCCGCTGCCGCCCTGATGAACCTTCTGATGAAGCAGCGCGATGCCTTCGGATTGTCGCTCTTCGACGACGAGGTGAGGACTCACACCCGCTGCAAGGCCAGCACCTCACACTACCGCCTGCTGCTGACCTATCTGCAACAGCTGATTGACCATCCGACCCACAACAAGGTCACCAATGCGGCAAAGGCACTGCACCAGATTGCGGAAAGCATCCACAAGCGCTCCATGGTGGTCATCTTCAGCGACATGTTCGAGAACAACGAGGATACTGCCTCCCTGTTCTCCGCGCTGCAGCACCTGAAGTACAATAAGCACGAGGTCATCCTGTTCCACACCGTGGACAAGTCACTGGAGCTGGACTTCAATTTTGAAAACAGGCCCTATTTGTTCGTGGACATGGAGTCCGGCGAGGAGGTAAGGCTCCAGCCCTCGCAGGTCAAAGCGCACTACGTGTCACAGGTGGCCAGGTTCAAGGAAGAGCTGAGGCTTCGCTGCATGCAGTATCAGGTGGACTTCGTGGAGGCCGACATCCGGCAGGGATTCAGGCCCATCCTGCAGTCCTGGCTGGTCAAGCGCATGAAAATGAGAGTCTGAGCCAAGTCTTTCAATAAAATCAACTGCCGGAGATGATGCCTGCCAATCATGAGAATAGCCTCCCTGCCAGGAGAAAAGGCGCTGGTGCTGTCCGGAGCCTGGCCTGCGCTGCTGTTATCCTGCTGCTGAGCACCCTGGGTTGTTACCAGCCTAAACAGGGCTGCCAGGACCTTCGGGCCATTGACTACGACGTCACGGCGGATGAACCCTGCACCACGGGGGTGTGCTGCACCTATCCAGCCCTTACGGTGACCTTGCTTCACCGGGCCGACATCCCCGGCGTGCTGAAAGCGGGTTTCGTCTTCCGCTACGACTCCCTTTATCCCTCCCCCTTTGACACCTCCCATTTGTTTTCATTTCAGCGCTGCCGCTTCATCATTCGCGACTTGCGTCTCGTTGCCGACAATGGAAACGAGGTTCCGGCGGCGGATTCCATCGAACTACAAACAACCACAGGTGTTTTATTTTCGGAGCGCAACAGCTTCCTGAAGGTAGAACGCGACATTTTTCAACCTTCAAAGGCCGGGACTTACCTGGGAGAGGGACGTTTCACACACCTTCGTTTCCGCTTCGGGCTGTCTCCAAACCTGCAGCAAGCCGACCCAGCTATCCTTCCCAAGGGGCATGCGCTCAAGGATGACACCTTGCTGTACCGGGAGGGAGAGGGCTTTGCTGCTCTCCGGTTGCAGTTCAAGAGAGACAGTTTGTCCGGTACTGTGCCGCTGGATATCAGATCAGTGCTCGAGCGGGAAATCGAACTGCCGCTGCCCGAGCTGTTTGAGCTCGACTACGGCTTCAACCTGAGGATGAGCCTGGAAGTCAATTACCTGGCCTTTTTCGAGGGGGTGGACCTGGCTTCGGACAGCGAGGCTGAGATAGTTGAAAAAATAGAGGCCAACATTTCCAAGGCTTTTGCTGTTACCTCCATCAGCATGGAATGACAGGGAACAGGGGCAGTGACCATGGGTATGCAAGTCAAGTAGGGCGTGAAAGAAGCTCTAACCACCAAATCAATTACTGCTATGAAAAAATTAATTTTGCTTACCTTCGTCATTGCAGCCTCGTTCTACGCCTGTCAGGGCGACAACGAAAACGACCAGCTGGTCAATGTGAACCTCAACTTCCGGGCAGTGTACAACGGAGAACCCCTGGTGATGATATCCGGGCAATACACCTATCCGGATGGAAAGCCGGTGAAGTTTCAGACATTCAACTTTTACGTCTCCGACGTGGTGCTGATCGGCGAGGATGGCGTGACAGAGACTCCCCTGGTGGACATTGACTTCATAGATTTTTCAGAAAACACCACCCCAGGAGAGGCGGCGCGCCCTGTCACCATCGGGGTGGAAAAAATCAATCCCGGCACCTACAAGGGACTGCGCATCGGCTTCGGAGTCCCCGCCGAGCTGAACAATGCTCAGGCCAACCAGTTGGAGGCTGGTCATCCGCTGCGGGAAACCTACAGCTCCCATTTCTGGAGCGACTGGGGTAGCTTCATCTTCATGAAGCTGGAGGGGGTGTACGATAAAGATGGCAATGGATTTGATGGGAATGATCCTGGCTTCGGCCACCACACCGGGACAAACGCCGTGTATCGCACAGTGCTCTTTGAGCAGCCCCTGGTACTGAACCCGGGTGAGTCCATGGATTTGAACCTGGTGGTGGATGCCCGCAAGTTTTACGAGCAAAACGACAGCTTCCTGGATTTTTCCAATCCAGCGAACCTCTACACTCACAACCCCAATGACCTGACTATTGCAAACTATATCGTGGATAATTTTGCCAATGCGGTGTTGGCCGCCTGGTAGGGATTTTATCCAAGCATAAAAACGCTGTAACTGTTCAGCCACTCATGCAAATGCTGCTTGTTTTCCGGAAAGGGCGTGGGGCTGCGCCCCGCGCCCTTTCCGGGAGGCCAGCGGCATTTGCAAGGGTGGCAGAACAGTTACAAAACGCTAATCCAATGAAGACCCGGATACTTCTCCTGCTCGCACTTTCATTTGCAGCGCTTTCCTGCGGCGAAGACAAGGACAACAACGTCAAGCCGGACGAGGATCTCAGTTCCATGCCTTATGATCCGGAGGGATATGACCTCGTCATACCGACCGGTTTTCCGCAGCTGATCATTCCGGCCGACAACCCCATGACGCAAGAGGGCGTCCAGCTGGGCCGAATGCTGTTCTACGACCCCATCCTCTCCGTTGACAGCACCATTTCCTGCTCCAGCTGCCACCAGTTGGAAAGTGCATTCAGCGACAACCTCACCTACAGCCTCGGTGTTTTCAACCAGGAGAGCAAGCGGAACTCCATGAGTCTCATCAACGTCGGCTTTTACGAGAACGGGCTTTTCTGGGACGGCCGCGTGAAGACGCTGGAGGAGCAGGCCCTGCATCCGGTGGCCAATCCGGTGGAGATGGGGGAAGTCTGGGAAAACGTGGAAGAAAAGCTGCAGCGGCACAGTACTTACCCTTCGCATTTCCGAAAAGCCTTCGGCATTGAGCGGCGGTCGGAGATCACCCGGGATTTGGTGGCGAAGGCGCTGGCTCAGTTCCAGCGCACCCTGATCAGTGCCGATTCCCGATTCGACAAGAAATTCTATCAAAACGACGCTGACCCTTTCCTGCTTTCTGACCTCGAGATAGATGGCTATGCCATTTTTTTCGATGACCAATCCAGTACGGCCAAAGGCGGCCACTGTGCGCATTGCCACGACGGCGGGCCGCTGCTCTCCTCCAATCAGTATTTCAACAATGCCATTCAGAATGTCAGCTCGCTGGATGATTTCCCGGACAAGGGGCTCGGAGGAGTGACGGGAAAGCGCACGGACAACGGCAAGTTCAGGGCTACTTCCCTGCGCAACATTGAGTTGACAGCGCCTTACATGCACAATGGTCGCTTTGCCACCCTCGAGGAGGTGGTGGATCACTACAATTCCGGCGGCCACTGGGTGGAGAACGTCAACTCGCAGTCCATCAACAAGCTGAATCTTTCGGATTATGAAAAGAAGGCGCTGGTGGCCTTCCTGAAGACTTTCACGGATACCACTTACTACAACAACGAGGCTTTTAAGAATCCCTTTAAGTGATGAATGGGCTCCTGCTAAAAGGGGCGCGGAGCGAAGCCCCGCTGCGAAAGGGGGATTTTATGGCGTGGGGTTGTGTAAAAAGCCCCGTGGGCGCAGCCCCGCGCCCTTTCCGGGAGGCCAGCGGCATCTGGAAGGGTGGCTGAACAGTTACCAAATTTTTGAACCCTTTGGCCTCTCAGTTGTTTTACACGAAAATCATCATTATGCCGGAAGTACTGATGGAAAGTGGATTGGAAATATTGGATGAAATGTTCACCAACCATGGCAAGACTGTGATGGAGCTGTCCTCTCAGAGCCCTGTCTTGCTTGTGTTTCTCCGACATTTTGGCTGTGTTTTCTGTAAAGAAGCCATGGATGACCTCGCCACCCGGCGGGAGGAGTTCCAAAAATCCGGCGTTCAGCTCGTCCTCGTCCACATGGCCGACGATGAAACGGCCGGTGACTATTTCAACCGCTATGGCCTGGAAGGCGTCACTTCCGTCTCCGACCCTCAGCAGCGTTTCTACGCCGCGTTTGGCCTTCACAGGGGCACCTTTTCCCAGCTCTACGGTCTGCATGTGTGGATGCGGGGCTTCAAGGTGAAAGTAGAGCAGGGCTATCCGGCCGAGCTCGCCCGCAAATTGGGAGATTCCACTCAGATGCCCGGTGTATTCGTGCTGCACAATGGGCAGATCAAGGAAAGCTTCATACACCAACATGCGGCGGAAAGGCCGAATTACGACGAACTGGTGCGCTGTTGTGCCAGGTAATCTCAGTCGTTCTTCTTTTAAACTTCCTATATCTTAAAATTCAGCAGGAATGCCCTGATGGTCTGGTCGAAGCGCTCCGACTGGCCAAAGAGAAAGGCTACCTCCAATGGCAGCACCATAACTGGCAGCCTTTTGGCCAGTAGCCATTCGCGGTGCAGCTCCAGCCGTGTGGCGTCCTTGGAAGTCGTCAGGATGATTTTCCTGCTGCCCGGCATCAGGAGGAACTGCTGCTCGATGTCCGCCAGGTCATCTTCCGTGAAATAGTGATGGTCCTCAAACTCGCGCACCCGCACCGTTCCACAGGCCTGGTTCAGGTATCCCAGCAGGTAGTCCGTGTTGGCGATGGCAGAGACCAGCAGCACCGAGAGGTCCTGCTGCAGTTCCACGCTGAAGCCTGGGTTGAGGATGTAAAAAGGCGTTTGGTAGCGGTAGCAGGAGAAGAAGACCCGCTGGTGGGAGAAGGGGTTCAATTCCCGAAGGAAGGCCTCTCTCTCCGCTTCCGTGAGGTCGGTCGGGCACTTGGTTACCACGATGAGGTCGGCGCGGCGGCTGGCGCTCCTCCATTCCCGGAGCCGGCCGGCCGGCAGCAGGAAGTCCCGGGTGTAGGGCCGGCCGTATTCCGTGAGCAGGATATTGAGGCCTGGCTGCACGGAGCGGTGCTGGAAGGCATCGTCGAGCAGCACCACCTGCGCCTGGGGGAAGTCCTGCAGCAGCTGGGGAATTCCCAGGGCCCTGTTTTCGCTCACTGCCACGAAGACATCGGGGAAGGACCGCTTGAACTGCAGGGGTTCGTCGCCAGTGGCTTCGGCGTTGCTGTCGCGGTTTACGACCAGGTAGCCGCTGGTTTTGCGGCGGTAGCCGCGGCTGAGGGTGGCGACTTCCAGGTAAGGCTGCAGCAGCCTGATCAGGTATTCAATATGGGGGGTCTTGCCGGCTCCTCCGATGCTGAGGTTGCCGACGCAGATGACTGGGATGTTGAACTCCACGCTGACCAGCAGCTTGTGCCGGTACAGGAAATCCCGCAGGCTGACGCCTAGCCCGTAAAGTAGGGAGAACGGCAAGAGCAAGATTCTGATGACTGGATCCTGGAACAAGGGATGAATTAGGATTTATTTAAATTGGCAACAAGGGCGCGGCCGGTTTCAGCTTTGCAAACCGGGGGTAAGCTCCCCTGGCGAGGGAGCCCAGGGCTGGAAAGGGCAGTTGCACCAGCTGTCCGGGGACTTTCAAGGCAACCACCCCGCTGCGCCGCTCAAAAATAGGAACTGCCTTCGTCTTTTTTGATTTTGCCGGAAAAAAATCGTAACTGTTTAGCACATCTTTCAGATGCCGCTGGCCTCTCCAGGAAAGGGCGCGGGGCTGCGCCCCGCGCCCTTTCGCGGTGTTGTGTAAAAAGCGCTTGCGGCTGGTTCCTCCGGCACCGCTCGGCATCCGGAAAGGGCGCTCGGCTGCGCCCTACGGCCTTTTCAAAGCGGGGCACTGCGCCCCGGGCACTTTTTACACAACCCCTTTCCGAAAGGCCAGCGGTATCCGCAAGGGGAGCTAAACAGCTATGAAAAATCAAAAAAAACAGGCTGCTGCGCAAGATGTCAACAGCCCGGCGTGGATTCCGATTTCATTTTTTTTGTCAGCAGGTCATTGGAAAACTCGTTGGCATATTCCTTGGGCGTGAAACCGGTGAATTCCTTGAACACCCTGTGATAGGAAGACTTGGAGTTGAACCCGGCGCGGATGTAAAGGTCCTGCGGCAATTCGCCAGCACCGGGTGTGCAATTGCTTTCGATGATCTTCTTGGCTTCGAAGACCCTGTAGCGGTTCAGGATGTGGTTCAGGTGCGTATGGCCCACGTATTTTGTGGCCTGGTAAAAATATTTCTTGTTCGTTCCGAGCTTGTTGACCAGCGTGTTTTTGTCCAGGTCGGGATCCAGGTAGAGTTTTTCTTTTTCCAGCAGGAAGAGCAGCTGGTCGTACAGCAATTTCCGTTGCGGGAGGTCAATGTCCGGCGACTCCACTTGCTCCTCCTCCTCCCCCTCCTCTTCTTCCGCATTGTCCTCCTCCGGATGCTGGACGGCAGCAGCAGTAATGCTGGCCGCGTAGGCTGCCCTGCTGGTTTCGGATTCTTCCATCAGCCCTGAGATCATTTTTTCCTTCAAGAACAGGTTGCGCTTGTTCCGTCTTCGAATAAAATAGAAAGCCAGGATTCCCAGTGCAACAGCAACAGCCAGCAGGTTGGCCAGGACAATAGCGGATATTTTACGCTGTTTGTTTTGGATAATCAGCTGCTGCTTTTCAATGGTCATTTCCTGCTCTTTTACTTTCTGAAGTTCTTCAATCTGGCTGAGCTGAAAGCTCTGGTACCGGTTAAAGAATTTGATCATGGACTCGTTGTATCTGGAAAAATGAAAGATGGCTTGTTTGTAATCGCCCAGTTCATAAAAACAAGTGTATAAGAGACTGTCGATTTGTGCTTTCATGAACAGGTTGGGGTGAGATTTTGCTTCATCGGCAGCTTCATACCCAATTTTAATGGCTGATTGAAAGTCCCTTTTCTTGATTTTCCCAGTCATGAGTTGAGAGAGTCCCTGTGCCGCCGCCAAATGCATGCCCATTTTCCGGGACAGCGCGACCGATTCCCGAGCAAGTCTGTTGTTCTCTTCTTCGTTTCCTATGAGCATATAGAGAAAACTCAATGCAAGCAGGGACTTTGCCATCATGATGGTGTCACCATTCTGGCCCGCCTGATCGTAGGCTTGTTGCGCCAGGATGAAGGAACTGTCAACCTGCAGAATAGAGATTTTAGCTATGCTCAACATCAGCATGTCATTGGTAACCTCGGTGGCGGGAAGATGTTTTCTGGAGATTTGCAAAGCACGACTGAAGTGATCGTTTGCTTTTTTGAAGTCCCCGGAGTACAGCAAATGGTAACCCATGACGCTATGGGATGAACGAAGCAGGTCAAATTGATTGTTCCGGACAGCGAGTGACATGATCCCAAGGGCAGCTTCCGGGGTGTCAGCCCCATCCACTATGTTCTGTTTCCCTCTGATGATGTTGATTTGAGCCGCGGCAATGAGGAGTTTGTCGTTGGATTTGGCGGCGGCAGCAAGAGCTTTAAGGCCGTATTCAATGGCGGCCTCCCCATCGCCGAATTTGAAGTGGATTTCCGAGAGCTTGTTCCATAGCTGGGCCTGGGTGGCGTAATCCAGCTTGGGATTACCAGCGAGATGGCTGGCGATTTTCTCCTTGGCTTCGTTGTAGTGGAAGTGACTTACCAGCGAGTCCACTTGAGTGACTATGGAAGAATCCCTTGAGAAGATTTTTCCCCAGGCGATTGCTAAGCAAGCTAAAAGAACGACCTTTTTTGTGATTTTCATGAATTGAATCTAAACGACCATTTATTGGACTTGTTGCGGTGGATCATCAAGGGAAAATGTGCTGTTTTCGTAACTGTTCAGCCACCCTTGTAAG
>JBEAYO010000133.1:0-8045 GCA_041159285.1 Bacteroidota bacterium
GGCCACCCCCCTGTCGCTCGATGGAGACGATGCCGGCATTGGCGCGGACGGAAGTGCGGAGCCTGGGGCTCCAGTGATGGTCCAGCTTGCCCGACAGGTAGGTGAAGCGGTTTTCTCCCCGCACCGTTTCATTGACGCCCAGGGCAGGAGAGGAAAGCAGGTTGTCCTTCA
The DNA here is from genome assembly GCA_041159285.1 of Bacteroidota bacterium. Lineage (GTDB taxonomy): Bacteria > Bacteroidota > Bacteroidia > Chitinophagales > Saprospiraceae > UBA6168. The sequence goes on from JBEAYO010000133.1 coordinate 172, forward strand.
GGTCGGTCGTGTGCTCGGCGTTCAGGTAATAAAAGGTCTTGTCTTTTTTAAGCGCTCCGCCGAACCCGGTTCCGACCTGGTAGCGCTGGAATCCGTCCTTGACGGCGTTGCCGGACAGGTCGCGCTGATAATAGGCACTGCTGGCATCCAGCTCAGGGCCTGGCCGGTTGATCAGGAAAGCCTCTCCGCGGAACTCATTTGTGCCGGAGGGCGTGGTGATATTGACCACGCCGTTGCCGGTGAGGCCATAGGCCGCCGAGTAATTATTAGTCAGCACGGACACCTCGCGGGTGAAGCCGGTGGGAATGGCGAATTTTTGTCCCCCCAGGAACCGCTCGTTGTTGTCCATACCGTCTATGAGGTAGCTGGTGAACAGCGGATTGGCGCCGTTGATGCTGACGTTGGGGGCCTCTGGATAAAATCCGGTGGCCTGCGATACATTGGGCAGCCGGTACAGCAGCCGGGTGATGTCGCGGCCTTCCAGCGGCAGGGTTTGTATTTCCTGCTGTGCGAGTTCGAAGGACACCTCGGCGTCCATGCGGTTGATGGCGGCGGAGGCACCGGCGGTGACGGTGACAGCTTCCAGGTTTTGGGTACTTTCAACCAGGACCATCTGGATGAGCCTGCTTTGGTTTGGGCGCAGGTCAATGAGATCCGAGTTGGTGGCTTCGTAGGGCAGCATTGCCGGGATGAACAATTGGTAGCCATCCACCGCCGGGATGGCGCGGAAAACAGCCTTGCCGCCGGCATCGGTTTCCCTTGTCCACTCAAGTCCGCGGGAGCTGTTCTTTAATTGCACCAGTGCCTGGGGGATGGGTTGGTTTTGGAGATTGGTGACGAGCACGGTCAGGTCTTCCTGGGCGGAAAGCAGCAGGTGACGGGATAAGAAGAAGGTGACAAGCAGTAGTGTCCGCATAGTTTTTTGTTTGAAAATGGCAAAGGGCTTCTTCAAGGCGCATCGCCTGTTTTTGATGCCACCACCTGTTCCAGCGTGATCTCCTGCATGGCCTTCAGGGTGCTGTCCCTGACCTTGATGATGGCCAGCCGGAGGCGGCAGCCCTCCACATCCGGGCAATCGGCGCAGGGTTCGTAGTAGTTGAGGGAGGCGCAGCGCAGCAGGGCGATGGGGCCCTCGAACATGCGATGGATGTCGGCCAGGGTGATCTCCGAAGGCTTGCGGAGAAGGTAGTACCCGCCGGCGGCGCCCTGGACGCTGGCCACGAGGCGGTGGCTTTTCAATTCCAGCAGGATGACCTCGAGGAATTTTTTCGGGATGTTGGCATTTGCGGCAATGTCTTTGGTTTTTACAAGCCCCTCGTTATCAGCCAGGTAAATGAGTGCCTTGATGGCATATTTCGCTTTATTGGTCAACATGGACAGATGATTTATTCCTTTTGCCGGGAGTCAATGAAGATAGTGACCGGCCCGTCGTTGACGAGGCCGACTTTCATGTCGGCACCGAATTCACCGGTTTTGACGGCCAACTGGGAGCGGTTTTCGAGGGTTGCCACAAACTGCTCGTAGAGCGGGATGGCAGTTTCCGGCCTGGCAGCGCGGATGAAGGAGGGCCGGTTTCCTTTTTTGGTGCTGGCATGCAGGGTGAACTGGCTGACAACGAGCATTTCGCCGCCGACGTCCTGCACGGAGCGGTTCATGAGCCCGTTTTCATCATTGAAGATCCGGAGCTGGAAAATTTTGTGGCAGAGCCATTCGATGTCTTCGGCGTTGTCAGCGTCTTCGATGCCGAGCAAGATGAGAAGGCCCGGCCCGATTGCCGACTTCACGGTTTCGTTGATGGTGACGGATGCTGTAGATACGCGTTGAATGACGACTCTCATGATAGCTGTCGGTATGGTGTAAAAGGCAAATATAGGGAAGAGTATGAAGTTTAAGGTGGTTATGAGGCTGGGTATTGTTTGGAACTTAGCGCGGGGAAGGTTACTTTTGCGCTTCGATTTTTATGAGCCTGGCCGCGACGGCAACACCGGGGCTCCTCGCTGTCCCGTCGCAACCAGCTGTTTTTAAACGTCAAAACGAGATTGCCATGTCAGATCATATTGAAAATGAAGGTAAAAAGGGCCGGTTTGTGATGTGGTTCCTGGTTTACTTCATCATGTTCGCGCTGCTGCTGATTTACCTGTACCGCTACAACCTGCGCACGGAGTTTTAATGCTGCTTCGGCGCGTTTGATGCCGCACTGTGAGCGCGGTTCCGGCAGGTTTTCCCTATTTGTAAATCTAAGGAGCGCTGCACCAGCAGCAGGTCTTCTCCTTTGCATCTGTTGAGCCCCGCGCTGGCAGGTTTACCGTTTTGTCATCTGGAAAAACCTGTCCACGCCACGCTCCTCAGCAAAAGCTGAAAGCGGAACTCCCCTAGTCCCTCCGCCACTTGTATTAAACCCAAAAAAATGAAAGCAGCCGGCAACAGCATCACTGCGGGCAGCAGCCCGCCATCCCAACGCCTAAGCGATGATTTCTTCACCCGACCGGACGCCGTCCAGGTCGCCAGGGACCTGCTCGGGAAATACCTCCTCACTTGTTTTGAAGGGAAATTGACCGCCGGAAAAATCGTGGAAACTGAAGCCTACCGCGGCCCCGATGACAAAGCCTGCCACGCCTGGATGAACCGCCGCACCAGCCGCACGGAAATCATGTTCGCACCCGGTGGCCACGCCTACGTCTATCTATGCTACGGCATACACCACCTCTTCAATATCGTCACAGGGGAAAAAGACATGGCCCACGCGGTGTTGATACGGGCCATCGAACCCACAGAAAATGTGGACATCATGCTCCAACGGCGGAACATGGACAAACTCCAGCGCCGCCTCACGGCAGGACCCGGCAGCCTGACCCGGGCACTCGGCATCAGCACAGCGCACAGCGGACTGCTGCTCACAGCACCTGACTCCCCCATCTGGCTGGAAGACCGGGGCTGCAGCATCCCGGAAGCGGAAATCGTAGCCAGCCCGCGCGTAGGGGTCCAATATGCCGCAGAATGCGCCCTCTGGGACTGGCGCTTCCGCATCCGGCATTCTGCCTGGACGAGCCCGGCCGCTTAAAAGCGCTTGAAATCCTTTTCAAACCACCTCAGTGCAACCCAAGCGCCCTGCGCAGAAAATAAGCCGCCGAGTTCCTCCGCCTGAGCTTTCGCACATTGGCATGGAGCGGCACCGGCTCCGATTGAAGTTCCCCCTGGCGCTGAACGGCTGCGGATGCCTGCGCTTCCTTTGTGCTCACCTCCTCATGATACTCCTCCTCCGTGTTGATGGCCCAGATTTCCTCCTTTGACGCAATGCCCTGCTCGAACAATTCCACGGCCTTGAAGGCGGTGAGCATGGAGTGATCCTGGTTGTTGTACTTGTGAAGGCCGTTTCGGCCCATGGGGTAGAGGTTCTCAAAGCCACTCAGGAATTCCTTGATCACCTCTATTTCATTGTAGCTGCCCGTGTAGGAAGGATAGGCCTTGGAACAGCGCACCACGCGCCCCTCCTCGAACTGCTCCGGATCCAGGATGCCGATTTGATGCAACTCCTTGACAGCCAACCGAATCAAATCCTCGTCTTTCTGACTGGAAATGCAGTCGCCATGGGAACAGAAATACTCGGCACCAATCCAGGTGCCGTTGCCTTCCACCATGAAAGGACTCCAGTTATTGAATATCTGCAGGCGGCCCACCTTCACATCCTTTTCCTGGATGTAGAGCCAGTTATCCTTCAGCGGAACGCGTCCGGGATCCTCAAAAGACAGTTTTTTCAGCAGCAGGCCCACAATCAGGAAATCGCGGTATTCCAGCTCGGCCGCCACGCGCCTCACTTTTTCCGGCTGGGGGCACTCCAGGGAGGCCACCAGTTCGTTGAGGGCCATGGTGCTGAAGGCGGCATCGCAGGCGATGCTTTTCAATGTGCCGTTTTGCTCATAAGATACAAAGGTCACCTTGTCCTTGTCCGTGGACAGCGACCTGACCTCGGCCATCATTTCAAACCTCACCCCCAGGGCCTCGCATTGCTGCTGCACCACTTCCCACATCATGCCCGGCCCCTTGGCCGGGTAGAGGAATTTTTCAGTCAGCGTCCTCGAACTGTCTTTTTTCCTGCCAGGGGCAGCGAAGGCGTTTTTAAGGCTGTGCCAGAGGATCTCGCGGATTCCCAGGCTCTTGACGCGCTGCCGGCCCCACTCGCTGCTGATTTCAGAGCAGGGCTTGCCCCAGACCTTGTGGGTATAGTCTTTGAAAAAAGTTTCGTAGAGCGTTCTGCCAAAGCGGTTGATGTAAAAGTGCTCCAACGTGTTTTCCGGCCGGATGGGGAACAGCCTGGCGCGAAAGACGTCGCGCGCCACCTGGAGGGACCAGAGAAGCCCCAGGTTTTTAAACAACTGCACATTGACCTTCAGCGGGTAATCGAACATCTTGCGCTTGAAATAAATGCGCGATTTCCGAGGGCGCACCAGCATGGCGTTCCTGGCCTGCTTCATCAGGATGTCGTCAATGCCTGTCTTTTTATGGTGGTAAAAAATCTCAATTTGGTGCGTGGTGTCCACAATGGGCAAAAAATCGGCCCACCATTTCAGTACGCGCTCGGACTTTGAGAAAAAGCGGTGCCCGCCCATGTCGATCAGGTTGCCCTTGTGGTTGACCGTTTTGCTGATGCCGCCGACCTGGGTGTCGCGGTCCAGGACGGTGATCTGGTACTTACCCGTTTTTGCCAGTTCATAGGCGGCGGTGAGGCCAGCCGGACCGGCACCAATAATGACAATTTTGTTTTCAGAGTGCATGTTTCTTCAAAATTCAGTTTTTTGTCAGTCTAGCTGAAATTTGGCCGAGGGCAAACCCCATAATAGCAGACACGTAATAAATGTTGTGCATTATGAACACAGCCGGCATTTGCAGCGGGCTGAACTTCGAGGCGGCAAAGCGATAGAACCGGTGCTGGATGGCAATGAATGCCAACAGGAAGACAGCCCAGAGCAAAAGGAAGCCCTGAAGGCTCCAGCTCAACAGCAGACTTGCCCAGCCAAGCAGCATGACAATGGCCGTTGCCTTTTCCAGGCGCCTGGCATTTAGCAAATTGTCAGGCTTCCGGTCCATGCGTATCAGCAATTCTGTCCAGGGCTTGGCACGCAGGAAAATGTCGGTTTGGATCATGTTTTTCAGGGTCCATCTTTTTAAATGCTTCACTTGTACAGTGGGCTCCAGCCGGATGACCAGGCCTGCCTGCTGAAGCCGGTAGCCGAGTTCGATGTCCTCAATGCTGGGTTTACTGTACGCCCGGGCATCAAACCCGCCGGAACACAGGTAATCGGCTCTGCGCATCACACTGAAGGCTCCCCAGAAGACGCCGGTAGCCCCTTTGTTCTGCTGGTGGTGGAAGTGATGCAGCAGGTTTCTGAAACGGGAACATAAGGTTTTGACGGACGGCTCGTCGTCGTAGGAGCCTGTCAGGCCGTCATCTTTGCTTTCTGACAGGATATCGAGTGCTTTTTGCAGGGTATCTGGATGGACGAGGACGTCTGAGTCTATGAAACAGACCCACTCCCCCGTTGCCATTTCGGCTCCGAAATGCCGGCACGCGGAAGGCCCCGATTTCGGGTGGCAGAACTTCCGAAATGGCTGCCTGCCCGGCCATTGCATGACGCCGTGGTCGTCCCAGCCGTCGAGTACCAGGCAGACCTCAAAGTTAGAAAATGAACTGCCAGCCAATGACTCCAGGCACGATTGAATGGTGGTGTCATTCGGCTTGACAGGGATTATAATGCTGAGCATGTCAGTGCTTGTTCAATAAGTATCCAGACTTGTGTTTCTTGTGTGAATAAGAGGGAACGAAAGGGAATTCTTCCTTGGGGCTATGCCCTGGAATTAGCCTTTTTTCTTTCGCTAAGAGCAGTTATTTCGCTGTAAAGTTAATAGACTTGACGCAAGAGAGGGTAGAATATTACCCCTTTGCAATTTTCTTGCCATTTGAATGGGTATGGCATGATTAACAGCAGTCTTTGTCAACAAAGTGACCATTTAGACAGCCGGCTGAATGCTAACAAGAAAATGCTTCGCTTATTGAAGCAATAAAATAAAAACAAAAATACATTAATATATCCGGATGTGCCAGTTTTTGCACAGGTTTATTTTAAGACGATTTGATTGTTTTGAATAAATACATTATTGTTTTTTATTATTACACTAATACCTCATCTTCCGCACCCCAAAAGCCAAATCGAATATTTTTGATTGTAAGGATTGAATCTTTTAATAAAAAGTAATCTCCTCAAAATCAAAGTGATGTGACCGGCGCTACTCGCCCCCTGGAAAGGGCAATCGGCGGCGCGCCTAAGCGCGCCGCCGACTGCCCTAAAACCCCCTTTCCCCCGCGGCCGGCGGTGCGCTCGGGCGCGCTGCCCTTTACGGGAAGCCACTGGCCCGGATCCCTTTGGTCTTGAGGGGGATCTCGTTTGACCCTATCGCTCTGAGGGAATTGCTTTATTATGGATTTTGCTTTATTTTACGTTTTTTTGTTGTGCATGGAGAGGCTGTCTGCAACCATGCAGATTGGCTTAATCGCGAATTTCACCAGAGCGTGGTTTAAAAAAGTCTTTTTACCTGGTATGTTTGTTGAAACCTGTCAACCTTGTGCTTTGCCTAAACTTTTCTAATGAAGAACATTTTCTTGTTGATATCCAGGAATGTTATTTCTACTCTTCTAATATTAATTGTGGTTAATTTCCTCATCGTGACTGCTTGGGAAGCAAAGCGCGGAATAGACCAATTTAAGTCAAGAATCCTCGGAATAGAAGAGAAAAATACCGACCATAAAGCTCATCTGCCCAACTATAAAGACTTCCCATGGGCAACAACATTTTTCAATGAGTTTCGTCCTTTGGCAATCTTGAACTACAAGTCGTACGTAGGTTGGCGAAGGCCGCCTTTTAAAGGTGAAACCATCAATGTGGATGAAGCCGGTATGCGAAGAACGGTTCAGCACACTGGTGTATCTCCTGATGCCGACACCATTGTGATGCTTGGCGGCTCCACCATGTGGGGCGAAGGCACCAATGATGAGAACACCATCCCTTCCTTGCTCGCCGCACGCTGCGAGGGCCGCTTCAAAGTGCTGAACCTGGGCGAACAAGGATACAGGCCTTTTCAGTCATTTATCTATCTTCATCTACAGTTGAACGAGGGGCTGAAACCCAAGTGGGTGATAACTTACGACGGAGTAAACGAAGCGCTTGGATACTACCAGGAGGTCGATCCGATTAGCAGCTTTGCAGAACTTGGCATTCGCGAATCGCTGAAGGAAAGCCGCGAAAGGAAAGATTACACGCGCGAGCTGAGCTACCAGAATTTCTTCCTAAGCCCGATTGAAAAAACCGTACAGTATTTTAAAGATAAAAACAAAAAGCCGCAACTGCGGGCCATGGATATGAGCAATACTCGCGGAGAAGCCGTAGCCCTTTCATTGCTGGATTCATGGCTGTCCATCTACGACCTGGCTGAAAAGAACGAGGCAGGCTTCCTGGCAATCCTTCAGCCGAATATCGGAGTAGGACACCCTCGCAAAGACCATATCCAACTATCACCAACCGAACAGCAGCTAACGGACGCATACCTGGACCTTTACCCGCGGGTCAGGCATTTGCTAGAAACTGATTCAAAATATAAAGTACTGCGGGGCAAGGTACTGGATTACACTGATGCCTACGATGGTGATGATTTCATCTATATTGATATTTGCCACGTCAGCCCTCAGGGCAATCAAATCATTGCCGACCGGATCTGGAAGGATATTAAACGCCGCGAATGAGGGGGAGGGGTTTTTAGAGGCTGTCTCAAAAGACCTGGCAATCCGTTCTGCCGGTGCCGATTGTTCCCCGGAAAGGGCGTTC
>JBEAYO010000134.1:0-8009 GCA_041159285.1 Bacteroidota bacterium
GCTAAACAGTTGCGAATTTGTTATTCGAAAGCTTTTTGCCGGACAATTCTCGAGCCCACAGACACACAGGCGCAGGTTGTCAACCACCTGATTTTGAAGAATGCCAAAGCTGGCCGTTGAGAGGACTTGCAGCTTGAAGATGAACATTCCTCTGCGATCACTGAATTCCGTCTTTTGAGAAGTTTCTTTAATGTAGGCACTGTCCTCCTTATGGAAAGAGGACTTGTAGGACATCTATTCGGTATCGCCGCACTCCCAAAAGTTGCTTCTCTCAATGAGGGAGACTCAGGAAATCCGCCGCGCTTACTAAAACTGTTTCGGCAGCATCCGCTTGCTTTCGGGAAGCGAGCTTCGCTCAGCCATGTGCAACTTTGACAAGAAAACGTCCCGCCTCTGCATCTGTTGAGACCATCCTCTTTCTCGGAGGGGGCTCAACAGAGGCCCTGTTGAGGCAGTCCCGGACCAGCGACGCCAGATAACACCTGCTTGCAGCATTATAAAACAGACACAGCCCCAAGCACTATGCCTGGTTTGGAATTATACCTAAAAACAGAGGAAATGCTTAAACAACTGCGCCCTTTGAGTCACCTGTTTGCCGGAATGCCCCTGCTGTCCCGCATGTCGAAAATTGAGACTTCAGTATCTAGGATGGCAATCCTGCTATTTTTATTTTTCACATGTGACAGCCATGGACTCACGGCATCCAATACTCCATTCTACCTGGTCAAAGGCGAAATTCTCCTGGTCAACAGCGCGCAGCCAGTGCCAGATGCCTGCGACAACGTCACCAACGGCGGCCTCATCCAGGGCAATGAGTCGGGCTGTCCTAACCCGACCTGGGACCCTGGTCTCATTTCCAACGTCGCCTTGCCCACCGGTGGCAGCGGCACCTTGCAATACCTTTGGATCTTCACTACGGGAGACCCCTCCATGCCAGTATCACAGTGGAACCCCATCCCCAACTCGAATTCCCCTTCCTATGACCCTGGGCCTGTCGCAGTCACCACCCACTTCCGACGCTGCGCCCGCCGCTCGGGTTGCCTGGAATTCGTGGCCGAAAGCAACATCGTCACCAAGGCGGCCGATTGCTGCAGCAATATTACCCAGGGAGGCCTCATCGGCCCCGATCAGTCTGCCTGCAACGCATTTGACCCGGATACCCTCCAGAACCTGCAACTGCCCACCGGCGGCAGCGGTGTCATAGAATACCAGTGGGTTTCCAGTCTGACCGGAACGGCCTGGTCTTCTACCAATCCGGATTGGACAGCTATACCCGGCGCAAACGAGGAATTCTACGATCCCGCCCCAATCACCCAGACAAACTTTTTCATCAGGCTGTCGCGTCGCGATAACTGTGCGGACTTCACCGGTGTTTCCAATATAGTGACGCTTGCAGTCAACCCTCCCATATCGGTATCCGGCAACATCTCGCCACCACTGTGTACGGGCGTAGGCAATGGATCCATTCAACTCTCTTTACAAGGTGGTCAGGGACCTTATCAGTACAATTGGAGCGGTGGCCTGGGCAACAGCGGCTCCCAGAGCGGATTGCCGGCAGGCTCCTTTAACGTGACAGTCACTGATGCGAACGGTTGCTCGGCACAGGTCTCTTTCAGCCTTTCCAATGAAATAGCGCTCAGTCCATCGCTCGCTGTCGGCAACGAGTCCTGTGCAGGTGCTGGCAACGGCAGCCTCAACGTCAATGGGGTCGCAGGAGGAACGCCTCCTTTTGCTTACAACTGGAGCAACAACCCTGGCTACGCTCAGCCCAGCCAGCATAACCTGGTGCCTGGCAATTACAGCATCACCGTATCCGATGCCTCAGGCTGTCTGGCTGTGGCCTCGGCAGTAATTGAGCCGGGTCCTGCCCTCCAGGCCTTTGTAACCACCTCGGCGCCTTCCTGTGCTGGTCTTTCAGATGGCAGCGCCATAATAGACAGCATCATAGGGGGATCCGGGCAGTACGCGATTACCTGGGATGACCCTGCCGGACAAACCGGTCTCACAGCCATTAACCTAAGTCCTGGCATCTACACGGCCTCCATCCTGGACCTCCTGCTGGGTTGCAGCGCGCAAGTCCAGGCGGTGGTGCCTCTGGGCGGCACCGTCTTGAACCTGTCGGTCTCCGTGGGGGATGCCAGCTGCTGGAACACAGCGGATGGAAATGCAACCGTGGCAGCCTCGGGAGGGGTGCCTCCTTATAACTATTTGTGGGACGCTTCGGCAATGTCGCAAACATCCCTGACAGCCGCTGCGCTGTCTTTTGGTACCTACCAGGTCACGGTGACTGATGCCGCCGGCTGCTCGGCCACCGCCAGCGCTGTGGTGGAAGCCCCGCTGAGCTCGGGGGTTCAGCTGGACGTAGTCCCGGTGACCTGTGCCGGCCTCAACAATGGCAGTGCCACTGCCGTGGTACCCAATGCCGGCACTTTGATCTACCACTACCAGTGGAGTGGATTGCCCGACACCAGCTCCCAGGTGCAGCAACTGGCTCAGGGCAGCTACACCGTCACAGTATCAGTCGCAGGGGCTTGTTCGGCCTCAGCGACTGGAGTGGTGACGGAACCCGCGGCGCTCAATCTGGTGCTTACTGCTACAAACGCCACTTGCTCTAATTCATTTGACGGGAGCATCTTTGCCCAGGTGTCAGGAGGGACGCCTTCTCCAGGCTATGCTTTTGCCTGGAGCAATGGAAGTTCAGCCCCGGATAAGCTGAACGGCCTCGGAGGGGGGCATTACTCAGTGACCATTGCGGACGTAAACAACTGCACCATTTCAGGCGGAATCACCGTGCTGGCTCCGTCTCCGCTGACCATCACCCTCAGCACACAAGATGTCTCCTGCGCAGGCCAGAATACCGGCAGTGTCTCGGCCCTGGCGAGTGGGGGCACTGCTCCCTACAGCTATTTCTGGGAAGACCTTAACATCAGCTCGCCTCAGCTGATCGGACTGGCGGCCGGTGCCTACACAGTGGAGGTCACCGATGCCAACGGCTGCACTAATTCGGCCACTGCGTTCATCTTCATGCCTCCTCCCCTGGAACTGGTCATCAATCCCGGCAATCTGATTTGCGACTACGATGCCAACGGGTCAGCCCAAGGCTCAGCCAGCGGCGGCGTGCCACCATACGCATACTTTTGGTCAACCGGTCAAACGGCGTCAATTATAGGTGGACTCTCACCCGGAGTGTACGGGTTGACCATCACGGACGACAATGGATGTACTCTCGGCGGATCGACAGTGCTGACTGCCCTCAGCAACCTCGAGATTGCCCTCTCAGCGCAGGATGAATCCTGCTTTGGTGCCCAGGATGGCGCGGTGAATGCCAGTTCCACCGGCGGCGCAGCGCCAGTCACTTATGCCTGGTCAAACGGGCAGTCGGGAGCTTCCATTTCAGGACTCTCAGCAGGTACTTACCAGGTCACGGCCACCGACGCCGTTGGATGCATTGCCACAGGACAGGCAATCGTCACCTCGCCCGTGCCGCTGAATTGCCAGATCACAGTCATCCATCCCGTCAGCATACACAATGAATCCGACGGTGCAGTCATGGTCACAGCCAACAATATCCAGAACCTGGACATCTCCTGGTCGAATGGCAGTTCGCAGCAAGTGCTGTGGGGGCTCTCTCCTGGCACCTACATCGTAACGGTCACAGATCCCGGCAGTTGTGGCTGTATTGACACAGTTGTTTTGACCAACCCATCCAGGCTTGGAGACTTCGTATGGCATGACATTTACAGCAACAACATTCAGGATGCCTGGGAGCCGGGCATGGAGGGACTCCAGCTGTGGCTCACCGGCACCACCGTGTCCGGCATCAGCGTTGACACGTTTACCTTCACAGATGCTGCCGGCCATTACCACTTCGACGGGTTGGAGGCAGGCTCCTATCAGTTGGAAATAGAACTGCCCAATTTACACCTGCTGTCGAATCCCCAGTCGGGGAGCAATCCCAACATCGACAGCGATTTCAACCAGGGCACCTCCTTGTCGCAGGTGATTTTCCTGCCCCAGGGGGTCAACCGCAGCGACCTTGACGCCGGGTTTCAAATACTGGACAGCATTGTCACCATAGGAGACCGGGTATGGCTGGACCTGAACCAGAACGGGCTTCAGGACCTGAACGAGCCAGGTTTGCCGAATATCGCTGTGAAATTATACCAGCAGCCGGGTTCGGCCCTGGTGGCATCCACAACTACCAACAATCAGGGGGTTTATCTTTTTACAAATGTTTACCCAGGCACATATTTCCTGGAGTTTTCCCTGCAGGGACTGTCATCCACCCATGTGTTTTCTCCACAGAACGTGGGCACCAACGACAATATAGACAGCGATGTGAATCCCGCCAATGGCAGGAGCCCTGTATTTGTGGTGATGAACCTGATGCAGGACAACCTGATGCTGGATGCTGGAATCTACGATTTGTGCAACAATGTGACCAGTGGAGGCACCATCGGCTACGAGGAAAGCCTCTGCGGCGCCGGTCCGGACCCTGCCGCCATGGTAAGCCTTAGCCTGCCCTCGGGTGGATTTGGCAACCTGGAATACTATTGGATGGTGGGCAGCATACCAGTCTTCAACGGGCCTGGCACGCCGGGATGGGTCCCGATTCCGAACACCAATGCTCCGGCATACAACCCCGGTCCCATCTTCCAGACCAGCTACTTTATCCGCTTGTCTCGCCGGCAAGGTTGCCCCCAATATGTCGGAGCTTCCAATGTTGTTCAAAAAAAGGTGGTTCCCTTTCCTGTGACCCAGATAATTGAAGAGCCGGTAGAAGTCTGCCTGAGTGATCCCGGGAATTTTGAAGCGGCGTTTGCTGGAACCAATGCGACCTACTTTTGGAATTTCGGGACTGATGCTTTTCCTCCCACGGCCAACACCCGGGTGACAGATGATATTTTCTGGACCAGCCCTGGAATCAAGCTCGTCAGTCTGACCGTCTCCAATGCCGGCTGCAGCAAGACGGTTTCCACAATTGTCATGGTGGATGAATGTAGCAACAACCTTGGAACCTCGCCAGGGGACCTGGTCATGGTCTATCCCAACCCGGCTGTTGAGCAAATCACGGTGGAGAAGCTCAGCGGCGACGCTGCCCGGTTGAACCTGAAGTTGTATGACGCAAACGGGCGTAGCCGCGACGTTTATTTGATGCCATCCACGGCCCGGAAAATGGAGTTAATGCTTCCCGGAGAAAAGGATGAGGTGCTGTTTCTCCATGTCGAAAGCGAGGCGGGAGGCCATCAAGTGATTAAAATTGCCAGATCCAGGCACTAAATACTAGCCTGGCCTATATTTTTCGCACTATATTTGCAGTATAATTTGCCCCAGCTTTTTGCCAGCATATTATTGAACACTTACTTTAACAACAGGTAGCGGGGTTAATGTGCGAATTACTCCATGCCAATCATCTGAAAACAGTAAAAAAATTGAAAAAGAGAGTTCTCATCACCGGCGCAGCCGGTTTCATCGGATCGCACCTGAGCGACCGATTCCTTGCCGAAGGCTATCACGTCATTGGAATGGACAACCTGCTGACGGGCAGCTTGTCGAACATCGAACATCTGTTCCCCAGACCGGATTTCGAATTTTACCACCACGACGTGACGAAGTTCGTCCATGTTCCCGGAGACATCCACTACATCCTTCACTTTGCCTCCCCGGCGAGTCCCATCGACTACCTGGAGATGCCGATACAAACCCTGAAGGTCGGGGCATTGGGAACCCACAATCTGCTGGGCCTGGCCAAGGCCAAGGGTGCTCGGATCCTGGTTGCTTCCACCTCGGAGGTGTACGGCGACCCGTTGGTTCACCCGCAGGTGGAGGAGTACTGGGGCAATGTCAACCCGGTGGGTCCACGCGGTGTTTACGACGAAGCCAAGCGTTTCCTGGAGGCCATCACCATGGCTTATCACACCTACCACGGCGTCGAAACGCGCATCGTCCGCATTTTCAACACCTATGGCCCGCGCATGCGGGTGAATGACGGCCGCGTGCTGCCGGCTTTCTTTTCCCAGGCCATCCGCGGGGAAGGCCTCACGGTGTTCGGAGATGGTTCTCAAACCCGCAGTTTCTGCTATGTGGATGACCTGGTCGAGGGCATTTACCGCCTTTTGCTGAGCGATTACCGCCAGCCGATGAACATAGGCAACCCCCAGGAAATCACGGTCATGGAATTCGCCAGTGAAATCCTGAACCTGGTCAACAATCCCAAGGCGCACATCATCTTCAAGCCCCTGCCGGTGGATGATCCCAAGCAGCGCAAGCCTGACATCACCAAGGCGCGCAGCATACTGAACTGGGAGCCGAAGTACGACCGCCAGGAAGGGCTTCGCAAGACTTTCGAATATTTTAAGGAGGCTGTCAAGGTTTCCTGACGGGCCGTAAGGTTCCCATTTCGCGAAGGAGAGTGTAAACTGCCTGGGTGGCTTGTTCCGTCGGGGCAGCCTGACCTTTTCAAGGAGCTGTGGTGGGCTTGTGGCCAGCCAACTGCCTCAAACACCGCTTGGGGCGGTCTCAAAAGCCCCCCTTGAAAGTCGCCTTCTCGCAAAAGGCGCGCGGGGCGAAGCCTTGCGCACCTGAAATACCCCTTCCGCCGCGGGTTGGCGAAGCCAATCCGCGGCGGAAGGGGTATTTTAAGACTTTCAGCCTGCTAAATGGCCTTTTTGGGGAACAAACGCCGATACCGTCGGCACGGGATTGCCGGGGCTTTCGGGACGGCCTCTGAAAAAAGTCTGCAGCGCTATGTTTATACTCGCCCCTGTGTCGAAACACATTCGGCGCTGCTTCTGATACGCAAGGGCAAGGACACAAAACTGCCATACAAAGCAACCATCATGAAATTTCAAAAGACAATCCTGATAACAGGAGGAGCCGGCTTCATAGGCTCCCACCTCGTGCGACTTTTCGTCAACAAATATCCTGGCTACCAAATCATCAACCTCGACAAACTCACCTATGCCGGCAACCTCGAGAACCTGACGGACGTCAAAGACGCCCCGAACTATGTCTTTGAAAAAGGAGATATCACTGACCCCGCCTATTTGGAAACGCTATTTGAAAAATACGACTTTGACGGCATCATCCACCTGGCCGCCGAGTCACACGTGGACCGCTCCATCTCTAATCCGCTGGAATTCATAGAAACCAACATCATCGGCACCCTGAACCTGCTCAACGTGGCCAGGAAAGCCTGGCAGGGCCAGTTGGAAGGCAAGTGCTTCTACCATGTTTCCACTGACGAGGTTTACGGCTCCCTGGGCGAGGAGGGCTTTTTCGTGGAGACCACCCCCTACGATCCCAGGTCTCCGTACTCTGCCTCCAAGGCCGGCAGCGACCACCTGGTGCGTGCTTACTGGCACACCTACGGCTTGCCCGTGCTGATTTCAAACTGTTCCAATAACTACGGCCCTAACCAGTTCCCGGAGAAACTCATACCCCTGGTCATCAACAACATCAAGCACAATCTGCCGCTTCCGGTCTATGGCGATGGCAAATATACCCGCGACTGGCTCTGGGTCATCGACCACGCGGAGGCTATTGACCTGATTTACCACCAGGGAAGGGTAGGGGAGACCTACAACATCGGCGGGAACAACGAACGGAAAAACATCGAGCTGGTACAGACCTTGTGCGACATTATGGACGAATTGCTGGGCCGTCCGGCTGGACAGAGCCGGCAGTTGATCACCTTTGTCAAGGACAGGCCCGGCCACGACCGCCGCTATGCCATTGACGCCACCAAACTCCGGCAGGAGCTGGGCTGGCAGCCTTCCATTGCCCCGGAGGAAGGTTTGCGACTTACTGCCCGCTGGTACCTGGATAATGAAGAGTGGCTGCAGCATGTCACCTCCGGTGCCTACCAGCAATATTATCAGCAACAATACGCCTGAGCTCAACAGTCCTTTTCACTAACCACGCTTCCTGCTGGCGCCAATCCCTGCTTTGAATAGAAGCCTGTCTCAAAAGAACCGACAATCCGTTCCGCTGGTGCCGATTGGCTTCCG
>JBEAYO010000135.1:0-8008 GCA_041159285.1 Bacteroidota bacterium
AGCGCCTATTGAGAGAAAACGCTTTCCTACTCCCCCCTGACCAGCGCGTCAATCCTGCCAGCCAGCGCGTTGTGGTCCGTGTTCGAATTCCGCCGCAGCACATTCGACATCAGCGCCACCAGGTACACCGTGCTGTCCCCGTGCTCGACCATTGCCACGGAGTTCATGTAATTTACCACGTTTCCCTGGTACTTCACACAGTGATAGCCGGCCTCCGACTTGCAGCTGTAAAGGCTTCCCGACTTGAAATACAAGCCCGCGGTGCGAAGGCGCTTGTTAGCCGCATACCGGATCCGGTAATCCGTCAGGTACATCAGGCGCTTGATCTCCAGGCTCGAGGAGTCATCCACCAGCACGCCGCGCTCCATGGCCACCATCCACTTCAACAGGCCCTCGGGGGAGCCGATACTGCCCCCTTTGGGGGGGATGTAGCTGGTGCCTCCCTTGGTGAACAACTGCCCCAGGCGCCATTCCTCCGGCGTGATGCCGACCGCGCGCAAGGGGTCGCCGACGACCGAGATGGCGATGTCGGCCAGCACGGATTTTGACGTTTTTCTAAAATAAGCTTCCCCTTGCTCGAAGGTCAGGGCGGGGTAGTCCTTGCCGAATACCCGCATGAGGATGAGTTCCCGCCAAAGCACGGAGGCCGCGCCGTTGTTGCTGGGAGACATCATGTGGTCGGCCCATTCGTACAAGGAGAACACGTCGCTCTCGCGGATTTGCCGGCGGAAGTACTTCCTCGTCGCCGGGTCGAAAAACGGCACTGTGTGCTCGTCGTAGATGGCCCAGCGGCCTGCTTTCACCATCTTTTTTTTCAGCAGTTCGCGTCGCAGGGCAAAGGAATCTGGGTAGAGGGTTTCCAGTTCGCAGAAAAGGCCGGAGATCACGGCCAGCTTGCCCACGCTGCCAGGTTGGAAGCCGCGCGTGGCCTGCCGGGATGCGTAGCGGATGCCCCTGCCGGGAGAGATGTCGAGCAGGGCGACGGAGTAACTCTCGTCCATGCGAGGGAACAGGGCGTTGAGTTTCTTCTGCAGTGCCGGATCTGGTGCCGGCAAGTAGCCCAGGCTGTCGCCCTTTGGGGTGCCAAAGAGGTGCAGTTTGATGTCGGCCAATGACTTGTAGGCGCCAGGAGGCATTTTCCTGCCTTTTACCTCCCCTTTCTGGATGAGTTCCAGGCGAAGGAGCCGGCGAATGCCGGTGAGGGTGTAGCCGTCCACGGGGTAGGCGAGCGCTGCCGCCGCCACGGCGACCAATGCGGTTGACACGAGAATGACCTTGAGGTGTTTCACGGCTGATTTGTTTTTTTGAGTTCGCTGATGCAGCAATGGCAGTTTGTTGCAATATAGGCAACTCGAAGATTCTGGACAAGGACTTTTGAGTCAGTTTCCCGGCTGACAATTCTCACGCCGAGGGATGAGGATTCTCACCTGCCGGCCCCTTGAGCCCTGAGGCCGGAATGCCTATATTTGCCTGACGCTGTCAGGGAAATGTCATCATTTGCAGCCGGAGCAGCGCCGGAGCGAATGCCACGCAAAAAACAAGCCGCCATGCCTGAAATAGCAACCTCCACCCGGCAAATCACCCTCTTCTACAACTCCGATTCCACGAGGGGAAAAAAAGCACTGGCCCTGGCCAAATCCAGCGGACTGCCCATACGGGAAATTGACATCCTCGAAACGCCGCTGACCGGCGTCCAGATCCTGGAAATAGCGGACATGTTGCAACTTAAGGTGGCCGACCTGGTCAACCGGGAACACCCGGTCTTCTCCAACCGCTTCGGCGACAACGACTTCAACGAGGCCAATCTCCTGACCATGATCGAGCACAACCCCGACATCCTGAAGCAACCCATCGCCATCAAAGGCGACAAGGCCATCCTGGTGGAAGCGCCGACGGATATCCTGCAGCTGTAGCTGCACAACCCCCATGCAGACGAAGGCAACAGCCTGAATGGTGAGGCATGGGTGCAGAGCAACTCAGATCCTGCGCTTCTCCAACAGCAAGAAGCGGTGCCGGCGGTCGGGCAGCGGAAATTCCTCGACCTGGAACCCTGCCCCGGCAGCCCAGCCCACCATATCGTCAAAAGAAGCCGGAAAGTCGTAATTGCGCACATGGGTGCAGACTGCCTCCACCGCTTCGGCACTTAAGGAGCTCCAGGCGGTTTTCATCCAGCGGGTGTACGCTTCGATGTAGTCCCCGCGCGACTGCTCTTTTTCCCGGAAAACATCAATTAACAGCAAGGCTCCGGAAGGTGCGAGTTGCCGCCGGCAGTCCGCCAATAGCGCCTTTTTCTCCTCATCCTGCAAGTGGTGGACCGCGTAGCTGCTGTGAATGAGGTCAAAAGGCCCGGCCGCGCTTTTCAGCAATACCTCCATCGGGCCTTCCTGCAGCTCGATGGCTGCGGCCGCACCTGCCAGGTTTCCGGCGGCTATGGCGAGCGCCGGGCCGGAGAGGTCGATGCCCGTATAGGACTGCACGGGATGCTGCGCCAGCCGGGAGGCGAGTTGCCGGGCATCTCCGCAGCCCAGGTCCAGTACTTTTCCCCTGATGTTCAGCCTGGCCAGCAACTGGTCGATGTAGTCGCCGATTTCCCGGTGGTACATGTAGTTGTTGGCGATGATTTCCTGGTAGATGTTCCAGTTGTCCCTGAAAATTTGTGCTGCTGAGTCTGTCATGGCGCTGAATTAAACCATTTGCCGGAAGTTCCTGGGCTAATTAACTTATTGCCGGAGGCTGCTATAAAATTTGCCGCGCGCTGGCAGTAAAGACTGCCTCAAAAGGCGGGTGATTCCCCATTTATTTTCACATTTGCAACGCAGGCCCTTAATTTGCCTGAGGCTGTCTCAAAAGACGCGCTTAAAGAGAAACCCTCTCGTAAATGATGTGCCAGATGCAGCCCAGCACCCCAAAAACCCCCTTCCCGGCAGCTGCGCAGCATCAGCGGAACTAACCGCAAGGAGTTTTTACACAACTGGCGGGAGGAGAGGCCCAGGGCTAATCCGCAAAAAAGGCCGATCAGTCAAAACATGTGATGTACACCGGTTCCGTTCGCACCCGGTTGCTTTCGTGCCCGGCGCGGTCGCGGATGTAAAATTCATAAACCACCTGGTCATAGCGCATGGCAGGCGTCTCGTCCTCGCAAGGGCTGAGGCCCAACTCCGGCGGGAACAGGCAGCAGGTGGTGAACAAGCGGAAGGTGATCTCGCCCTTGATGCCGTTGGAGGCACCCAGCTTCGGCACCAGTGGAATGATGAACTGATTGTCGGTGATGCCGGTGCGGGTATCTGTCACGAACAAATCCAGCGAGTCGTCGTTTCCGATGTCTCCGTCGCCATCCGTAAAGCTGAAGGTGACAAAGGTGGTATCCTCCTGCATGGCCCCGCGCCGCAGCGTGTCCTTTGTCAGGCCGACGTATTCGATGATAGGCTCGATGGGATAGTCAGGCGGGGAGGCACAGGCACTCAGCAGCACCAGGAAAAGTCCGGCCAATGCCGCTGCTCTGGGAGAAAAAACAGTCGAATTTTTCATGATGCAATATTTCAAGCGGAAAATTAGTGGATATTGCGCAGTATTCCAATGAGTTCCATGTCGTACGAAGCAAGCAGGTCGCATATTTTTCACCGGATCAATGCCTTCGATGGCGCTGATTTCGACGAACTGGCCCTGGAGGTGTTCCACTTCCAGGCCCGGCACAACGATTTGTACCGCCGCTACCTTTCGCTCCTTGGCATTTCCGCCGATGCGATCAGCCAGCCAGCGGAGATTCCCTTTCTTCCCATCCAGTTTTTCAGGAATTACCGCGTCAAAACCGGCGAATGGACAGAAGAGGCCGTTTTCAGCAGCAGTGGCACCACCGGTGCTTCCACCAGTTTTCACGCCGTTCGCAGCCTCTCGTTTTACAGGGAAAACGCACGCCGCATCTACCGTCACTTTTACGGGGACCCCGCGGAGCATGGCATGCTGGCCTTGTTGCCCTCTTATTTGGAACGCTCAGGTTCCTCCCTTGTTTGCATGGCGGAGCATTTTATTTCGCTGTCCCGCTGGCCCCGGAGTGGTTTTTTCCTCAATAACGTGGAGGAGCTGGTGGCCGTGCTCCGGAAAGTTTCGGCCGGAGAGGCAGCAGGAGCGCCGGCGCGAATCGTCCTCCTGGGCGTCTCTTTTGCCCTGCTGGACCTGGCGGAACGCTTTCCCATCCCGCTTAACAATGTCATCGTGATGGAAACCGGGGGCATGAAGGGCCGCCGCCGGGAGTTGACCAGGGAGGAGCTGCACGGCACCTTGATGAAGGCCTTTCACCTCCCCTCGGTCCACGCTGAATACGGCATGACCGAACTGTTTTCCCAGGCTTATTCTCACAGCGGGGGGCTGTTCCTGCCCGGCCCGCTGATGCGGGTGTATGCCCGCGAGATCACAGATCCACTATCGCTGCAGCAGCCGGGGAAAACGGGCGTGCTCAACGTCATGGACCTGGCGAACTTCGACACCTGCAGCTTCATTGCCACGGACGACCTGGGCAGGGTGGGGGAGGATGGATCCTTTGAGGTGTTGGGCAGGGTTGACAACAGCGACATCCGCGGCTGCAACTTGCTGGTGGGATGAGGACTTTCTTTTTTTTATAAAATCTTTTTTTCTTTGCAATTAAAAGTAAAACTGTTTTACCTACCATGGCGACGAAAAAAGAAAAGCAGTCATCAAAGCCTGCTGCCCAACCCAAGCAGATCAACAGCAAAATAGCCCTTTTCCTGGCCGCCATTGCAGGCCTGCTGGGCGTGCTGCTCTACCTCAATACCCTCGGGCACGGCTACGTGCTGGACGACTTCTCCTTCATCAAGGAGAACTTCATCACCCGCCGCGGCCTGGCCGGCATACCGGACTTGTGGAAACACGAGTCCCGCTTCGGCTACTGGAACAACCCCGGCGAGTTGTACCGCCCCCTGCCCCTCACCATGTTTGCCATAGAGTGGCAACTGGCTCCGGACCAACCCTGGCTGGGCCATTTGATGAACACCTTGCTCTACGGACTGACAGGCAGCCTGATGTTCTACACCCTGTCGCGCTGGCTCAGGAATTACCATTTCCTGGTTCCTTTTCTCACCACCTTGCTGTTCACGGCCCATCCCGTGCACGTGGAAGTGGTAGCCAACATCAAAAGCCGCGACGAAATCCTGATGTTGCTGCTCAGCCTCACGGCGCTGAACCTATTGTGGAAATACCTTGACCATAAAAAGCCGGCCTTCCTGGTGCTTTCGCTGCTATCCTATGCCGGCGCCCTGTTTTCAAAGGAAAACGCGGTGACCATCATGGCCATCATACCCTTGGCCATGTACTTCTTTTCAAATGCCAAGCCCTCAAAGATAGCAAGCACCACGGCGCTTTACCTGCTTCCGGTCCTGCTCATGTTCATGGCCCGGCGCATGGCCATCGGAGATGCCCTGGCCGCCAAGGAGGAATTTTCCATCCTGGACAACTTCCTGGTGGGAGCAGAAGACAACATCGGCCTTCGGCTGGCCGGTGCTTTCCTCATGCTGGGAAAGTACCTGCAGGCCCTGGTTTTTCCCTACACCCTGGTCAGCGACCTGGGCTACAACCAGCTACCGCTGCCCAACTGGGCTGACTGGCGGGTGTTGATGTCGTTCTCGTTCTGGATCGCGGCAGGCGCCTTGGCCCTCCTTCAACTCAAGCGCAAGAGCCTCTGGTCTTTCGCCATCCTGTTTTTCATCATCAACTTCTCTATCTTTTCGAATATCCTCGTGCTGATCGGCACCTCCTACGGGGAAAGGCTGCTCTATGCCGCTTCCCCCGGGTTTTCCCTGGCCTCGGCCCTGTTGTTGCTCAAAGTGTTCAAGGTGGACATCAGTGCTGCCGCAAAGCCGGCCAGCCTCGCTGCCGTCTTCGGAAACAAGGGGCTGTGGGCAGTTACAGCCGCGGTGCTGGGACTTTACAGCCTGAAGACAATTACCAGGAACGCAGACTGGAAGGACAGCTATGCGCTCTACACCGCAGACATTGAAAATTCCCCCAATTCTGCCAAGCTGAATTTTCATTACGGGCTTGAAATCAACCAGAAAGGCCATAAAGCAGAGAACCCGGAGGAGCAAATGGCCATTTACCGCCAGGCAAGGGCCACCTTTGAGAAGGCGGCCAGCATATATCCTTCCTATCACGATGCCTACTCGCAAATCGGGCTGGCTCACTACCGGGAAAAGAACAATGCCAAGGCGCTGGAGAACTACGAACTGGCCTTGAAATACAATCCCAGGCTGGCGCTGGTGTACAGCAACATGGGAATCATTTATTTTGAGCAGGGCGACCTGAACAAGGCAAGGGAGGTATATGAGAAGGCGGTGCAGTACGACCCGCGCATGAAGGATGCCCTGCGCAACCTGGCTGCCGTGCACGCCATGCAGAAGAATTTCCCCGAGGCGATCAAGTGGTTCAAGCAGGCGCTCTCCTATTGGCCGGATGATGCCACGCTGAATTACTTCCTCTATTCTGTTTACCGGGACTCAGGTCAGGAGGATTTGGGCAGGCCTTACCTGGAGAAGGCAAGGCAGATTGACCCCAAAATAGGCCAGTAAACGAATCGCCTGGAGGCTGTCTCAAAAGACCCTTGGTGGCTGGCGCCGCCAGGGGTCTTTTGAATGAATGCCCATTTTTTTGATTTTGCGAAGCAAAATCAAAAAAATGGGCATTCATTCATTATTTTCTTTCGCCGCCGGAGGCGGCGAAGGTCTTTTGAGACAGCGTCTAAGAGCTCCTTCCCCGAATGGGCACTAGCGCAGCGCCGTCTCAAATTCTTTTTCCCAGGCCACTATCCCCCCCGTCAGGTTGTAAAGGTTGTCGAACCCGAACTGGTCTTCCAGTTCGCGGATCGCCTTGGCACTGCGCACGCCGCCCTGGCAATGAACCACCACCTGGCGGTGCCTGTCAATCCGGTGGGCAGCCGCCGACACGGAGCCCAGCGGAATGAGCTCGCCACCCAGGTTCGAGACAGCGTATTCGTGCGGCTCCCGCACGTCAATCAGCTGGAAGTCCGCACTGCTTTGCATCAGCGCCTGCAGCTGGTGTACCGATAATTCCCGGACCGGCCTGAGCTCGCCCGCCGGCACAATGCCACAAAACTGCTCGTAGTTGATAAGCCCTTCGATCTTCGTGGCCGGGTTCTTCTGCACCTTGAGGATGCGGGTAGTGAATGCAGCTGCATCGAACAGGAACAGCCTACCCGCCAAGGGCTCCCCGACGCCGCTCAGCACCTTGATCACTTCGCTGGCCTGCATGGAGCCGATGATGCCGGGCAGCACGCCCAACACCCCGCCTTCAGCGCAGTTGGGCACCAGGCCGGGCGGCGGTGGCTCAGGAAACATGTCCCGGTAGTTGGGGCCGCGCGTGCCGTCGGGATATTCGTAGTTAAAAACGGAGACCTGCCCCTCAAACTGGAAGATGGAGGCATACACATTGACCTTCCCCGCCAGCACGCAGGCATCGTTGACCAGGTAGCGCGTGGGGAAGTTGTCCGTGCCGTCGGCCACCACGTCGTAATCCCTGACCAGTTCCAGCGCGTTTTCCCGCGTGAGGCGCGTCTTGTAAACCTGGATGTTGAGGTTCGGGTTCAGGGCCAGGAGCCGCTCGCGGGCCGTTTCAGCCTTGGAGGCGCCCACATCATTCACATTGAAGAGGATCTGCCGCTGCAGGTTGCTATCATCCACGGTGTCGAAATCCACGATGCCGATGGTGCCCACGCCGGCCGCAGCCAGGTACAACAACACCGGGCTTCCCAGCCCGCCGGAACCGACGACCAGCACCTTTCCCGCCTTGAGTCTTTTCTGGCCCTCCAGCCCGAACTCCGGAATGGCGATATGACGAGCATAGCGGGACATTTCAGCCCCGCTGAGTTGAATGTTTTCCTGCATAACCATGGGTTTTAATTTTTTCCTGCACAGCACCCTTGCAGTTGCCGCTTGCCTTCCGAAAAGGGCGCGGGACGCAGCCCCGCGCCCTGATAAAAACC
>JBEAYO010000136.1:0-8003 GCA_041159285.1 Bacteroidota bacterium
GGGTTTTAGGGCGCGGGGCTGCGCCCCGCGCCCTTTTCAAAGAGGGGCACTGCGCTCCAGTGACTTTTTACACAACCCCTTCCGGGGGACAACCGGCACCGGCGGAACGGATTGCCGGGGCTTTTGAGACAGCCTCGAAGTGGCACCGGCGAAATGAGCCGCAAGGGCTTTTGACACAACTCTTTTCCAGGGGACGGGCTGCACTGGCGCCATTAGGCGAAACCTGGCAGCCGGCTTGCACGGGCACAATTTCGGGCAAGCCCCGTGAAAAGTGACAACTACGAGATGATAGCTTTTGCCCATTACAGCACCAACAACGACGTCAGCGGGGTGACCACCTGGCTGGAGCAGCTGGCCGTATGGCTGCATCAAGGCGGGTACGAGCTGGAGTTCCACCTGCAGCACGTGGGCGAAGACACCGGGAACAGCACGATGGCAAAAGCCCTGGCCAGTCATGGCATTCCCTATGAAATAGTGCCCAGGTCTAACTACACGGAGGACAATGTGCGCAGCCTGCTGTCTTTTTTGGATCGGAAAAAGCCGCGGCTGTTCATCCCGCAGTGCATCCATGCCTATTTCTATGCGGCCATGCTGGGAGGAAGGAAAGGCCTGCCCTGGATTTTCACCATGCATGCCAACGACCCTTATTACTGGGCCATGGTAAAAGCCACGCGGCCGGAGGATGCATCCGGGAAAATCGTCTGCGTTTCCGATTTCCTGCAGCAGTCGCTGTTGCAGCTTCAACTCTCAAAAGACCCTGTGAAAATACCCTGCGGCGTCCAGCTGCCGGAGCGGCGCGCCACTTTCAGCAACCGGCCGTTCCGCGTCGTGTACAGTGGTCGCGTGGTGGAGTTCCAGAAGCGGATCAGCCTGGTGGCAGCCACGATGATAGCGGCATGCGAGCTGAGTCCTCACATTGAATGCATCATTGCAGGGGATGGGGATGCGTTGGGAAGCATCCGGCAACAGGTGCTGGCAAGCCCTGTCAGCCGGCAGATCCGGTTTACTGGCAGGTGCACGCCGGAGGAGGTTCGCACCTTGCTCCTGGATTGCCAGGCCATCTTGCTGATGTCCGATTTCGAGGGCTTGCCGGTAGCTATTCTGGAAGCCATGGCCGCGGGGGTCGTGCCAGTGGTGCGCCACAGCGACAGCGGTCTGCCGGAGTTGATTGCCGAGGGCGACAGCGGCTGCTGGTGCCCGGATGACCCGTTGCAGGCCGCCCGGAAGTTATTGTCGCTCAGTGAAGACCCGGCGCGCTGGGATAGGCTTTCGCGCGGTGCCCGGGAAAGGGTCGCCCAAGGCTATGACATGGAGGAGAATTTCCACTCCTGGAAGGCGGTGATTGACGGCCTGCTGGCCGGGTCGCAGCCAGCGTTTCCGCTCGCAGCCGAAGGAGACGGCCCCTTGCTTCCCCCCCTGCCGGAGGGCATGGAGCTGATAGACACCAGAAAGCCCGACCGCAGCAGCAGCTTTTTTTCCAGGCTTTGGAAAAAAGCCAGGGGAAGGGATTCCTGGTAGTTGCCACGACGCAACAAATAAAACTACAAAATGAAAGTCCACTTATGCTTTTGAACTACGCGCAGCTCAAACAAAAGATAAGGCCAAGCCTGGAAGCCTGGCGCTTCCTGTACAAGATGTTGTCGAAACACCGGTTCATCCTGGCGCTCGGCTTCCTTTTGCTGGCCCTTGTCGAACTGTTGAATTTGCCGAACCTTTGGCTGACGAGATACCTGGTGGACAGCGCCATTTCAAAAAGCCAGGTCAGCGAGCTGGTGAAAATCATGCTTTCGCTGGTTTTTATCAACCTGTTCCGCACCTTGCTGGATTATTGGGTCAACCGGAAGCTCTACGGGGTCATGAATCAAACTGTGGCCGGGCTCCGGATGCGGCTCATCTCGAAGGTGTTGTCCTTTCCCCACCATTATTTCATGGAAAACGACAGGGCCATCCTCCATTCGAGGGTCATCCTGGAAACCGACCGCTTGTCTGGCAGCCTGAAGACCATCGTCACGAAGTTGACTGCCAACCTGCTCGGAGTGGCCATCCTGGTCCCGGTCATGATTTATATCAGCCTTCCTTTGTTCATTGTAAGCATGGTTTCCGTCCCTGTCTTTTATTTCATCAACAAGAAGAGCACCGGCAAACTGTTCCGGCATTACCAGGCTTACCGGGTTGCAATGGAATTGTACAGCAAGGCGACTGTTTTTACAACCGGCATGGTCGAGCTGATCAAATTCAGGTCAACAGAGGACAAAGAGAAAGAAAGGTATAAGGCGGTGGTTCAGGAACTGCGGCAAAAGACAGATGATCGGGACAGTAACCAGAATGGCAACGTCCTCTTGCAGGGCTTGATTATTGCCATCTTCGGCAATGTCGTGCTGGTATCCGGCGGGTACATGGTGATGAAGGGCAGCATCACCCTGGGGGCCATGCTGGCATTCATCATGGCCAGCCGCTTCATGCATGAAAAGTTCAGGGGCCTGCAGGAAGGGCTGCCTGCTATCATCGAGGCCAACGAGGCGTTGCGGGTGCTGCATCAGATCATTACAGACAGGTGGGAGGAACCATACCGTGGCGTGGTCAAGCCTCGCATGGACGGGGAAATCCGTCTGGACCAGGTCAGTTTTTCCTACAAGGAGAAGCCGGTGCTGAACCAGGTCAGCCTGGCCTTGGGCAACCAATCGTTTGTGGCTATCCTGGGGGCCAACGGGAGCGGGAAAACCACCATCACGCGGCTGGTGCTGGGTTTGTACCGGCCGCATGCAGGGACTATCAGCTACGACGGCATTCAGGCGGAAGCGCTGGACTTCAGGTATATCCGCTCGCAGACGGGCATTGTGCCCCAGCATCCACAGCTAATCGAGGGAAGCGTCCTGGAAAACATCTGTTATGGTTCCGGGGATGTGTCCTTGTCTGAAGTGGAGCGGGTATGCCGTATGGTGCTGGCGGACCGTTTCATCGAGGCTTTGCCGGAGGGTTACCACACCAACGTAGGTGAAAACGGGGCGACGCTTTCCGGGGGAGAGCGGCAGAAGATTGCCTTTGCCCGTGCCTTGCTGGGTACGCCACAGCTTTTGATTCTGGATGAGCCGACCAACCACCTCGACAGTGCGACGGTATCTGCTATTGTCAGCAACCTGCGGAATTTGCATCCCCGGCCCTCGCTGCTGCTGATTACCCATGACCGCTCTATCGTGGATATCGTGGACGAGGTGTATGTGCTGGAGAAGGGAGTGTTGGTCAAAAAGGTGGATGCGCCGGAGACTGCAAGAGCCATTTGATTGGAGTAAAAAAAACACAAGATGAAAAAGTTCCTGCAATTCACCCGCTATTACGAATGGTGGGATTACAAGTTGGGCATCTTCCTGGCCACGGGGCTGCTTGTGTTGCCCGCTGCAATGCCGGAAAGCATCCCGGGCGCGCTGGGCCACCTGGGCTTGCTGCTGGCCGCCATCGTGGTGGGGGCTGTGTTCGTGAGCCTGATCAATGATTACTTTGACCTGGAGGACGATCGGAAAAGTGGCAAATACAATCGGCAGCAAGACTGGCCGCGGTGGAAGTCCTGGTTGCTGATTGCCCTGAGCTTAGCCGGCGGTGCCTTTTTCATGATTCTGTTTTGGCCCAGCCGGCTCACGGCACTGGCCTACCTGCCACCCTGGATAGCCTTTGGCATGTACTCCATTCCGCCGGTTCGCCTAAAGGAAAGGGGCGTCCTGGGTAGCATGGCCGATGCCTCGGGAGCGCATCTTTTTCCAACGCTGTTCATCCTGGTCGGGATGCACGAGCATTTGGGGATGTCGCCGGGGCCGGCTTTACTGGCGGTTTTTGCCCTGTGGTCTTTCGCCTTTGGCTTCCGCTCCATTGCCTGTCATCAGTTTTCCGATCTGGAGCACGACCGGCAGGGGGAAATCAACACCTTTGCCGTGTTGTTGTCGAAACCGCAGCGCCTGCAGTGGATTGCCCGGGCAGCCATGGCGGCAGAAGTCGGCTCGCTGTCCTTTGCACTGTATTTGCTGGGGCAGCAGGTCCTCCTGTTGCTGCTGTTGCTTTACCTGTTGCTGGCCGCTGTGTTGAAAAGATACCGTGCCATTGAGTTTGTGGCCATCGTCAGGCCCGCCCACGACAACTGGCGGCTGTTGATGACCTCCTTTTACCAGACGGTCATCCCGGTGGTCCTGCTGGCGCAACTGGCGATAGTCGTGCCCTGGATGGCCTGGCTGCTGCCGGTCTTTTTCCTGTTGTTCCTGCACGACATCAAGACGATATACTACGATGCCATGTCGCTGTACTATTTGCTGAAGGAGGCTGTGATGGGCCGGGTGGGGCAATAGGATCCGTTACCTCCTTTAATGACGCTCACTGGTGTGGTGGCCCGGAGGAGGCACTATTTGCCTGCTGGCACGAAGGGAGCCTACTCACCGGGTGACTTGGAGTCACCCGGTGAGTTAACCGCACCGTCCCGTGCACCCTTCCCAGGAAACAGACCGGCACCAACGGTGACTGAAACAGATATTTATTAAAAAATCACCTTTGAAACTTATTAACGCCTGAAATGAATCAAACTGCAAGAGAGGCATACAACGCGGTACAAAGAGGACTGAATTTCCTGCGGGAAAGACAGCTCAGCAACGGCGGGTTCTCGACCCTCACCGCCCAGGCCATCAATTGCACCAACGAGGAAATGCAGGTGTTCGACTACGGCGACAAAAAGGGCACAGTGGAAGAAGACCCCTATTCCGTCTTTCCCGCCGCAGTAATCGGCCTTTCCCTGCTGCACGCCGCCGGTTTCGGCTGCACTCCTGAAATACTCCAGGGCATCACCCGCTTCCTGCTGGAAAACAGAAGCAGATTCAGCATCTGGCAACACTTCACCAAAAAACATTTCCTCCATACAATACACCCCAGCGATGTGGACGACACCGCCCTGGCAAGCTCCTTTTTAACGCAAATGGGAATTCCATTCCCGGACAACCGCAAGGCCATCCTCGCCAACAAAACACCGCAGAGATTGATTTACACCTGGTTCGCCTTCAGAAAAGACCTTAATTTCCATCCCGTTTATTGGTATTACTGTCTCCAGGAACTGAAAAGTCCCCTTAAGTCATACTTTTTCTGGAAACATCTCGAATGCGAGCGCGACGACCTCGACGCCGTGGTCAATGCCAATGTGCTCTCTTACATTGGTCTCAATGATATGACGACTCCGATCGTCCACTGGATGAACCAGGTCATCTCCGATGGGGTGGAACATCGCTGTGACAAATGGTACCTCAAGGCGTCGGTTGTTTATTATTTCTTCTCCCGGAACTATCACCTTGGCTTTGAAGGACTGGAGCCCATGCGCCAGACCATGCGCGAACGGGCACTCTCCTCCTTCCAGGATGACGGCAGCGTTGAGGGCCATCCCCTCGACACCGCCCTGATGGTTTGCACCTTGCTCAACCTGCATTGCCGGGAAGACATCCCTTCAAAGGCAATCGAGTTCCTGCTAGGCCAGCAAAAGCCGCAGGGAAGCTGGGCGAAACGGCTCCTGTACCACGGCGGCCGAAAAAGAATCATGGGCTGGGGCAGCGAAGAACTGACCACTGGCTTCTGCGTGGAGGCGCTGTTTCGCCATGCAGAAAAAAGAACTGTAGATAATTTGAATCCATGAACCTGATTTTAAAAGCAATAGGCTGGCTGAAGAGCATCCGGTCCAATGAAAACAAGGCGCTGTTCATTTTTGCGGCGCCAGGCAACCATGTCAAAGGGACGGGTGCCGACCTCTACCGGTCTGAGCCTGTCTTCCGGGAATCCATCGTGCAGATGGATTTGCTGTTGCGGTCCAATGGACAGGAGAGCATTTTGCCGCATTTTGAAGGAGCTGTAAATGCCGGTGACAATCTGGAGCTGGCGGGTTCCTCCTTCGTCGGCCTGGCCATTCAGCTGGCCCTGGCGGACCTCTGCCGGTCTAAAGGTATGGAGCCTGCTGCCGTGCTTGGGATCGGCCTGGGAGAAATCCCGGCGCTCTGCGCAGCCGGCGCCATTTCCCGCGAGGAGGCGGTGCGCATCCTCGTCGGCAGCTTGGCGGCTGGCCGGCAGCCGGATGCAGGGATTGCCCGCGCCGGCTTGCGGAAAGCCATGCAGGGCATCGTACCGGGGCCGATTGACTGCGACTACTACTCCAGCACCCTGGCTCGCAGGCTGCCTGCCTGGTCCCTGGCACCCCATTTCCTGCTGGAGGAACTGCCTTTCGCTACTGTTCATCTGGATAAAACCCTGCAAGAGCTGACGACATTGCCATGGCGCACTGTTGTACATTGCTACGCAGGTGCTCCTGCGACGGGCGTTCCGGGCGCTGCGGCTTTCAAGGTATTGAGCAAGGCTGATAACCTGTATTTCTTTGGGGAAGGGCAGCCAGGGGGCAAACTGTCGGACGCGGGTTTCCGCCGGCAGCAGGTGAAGGCGGAAGGGACCGCATCAGTGGATCCGTTGCAGCTATTCCTGGCCCATTTTGACGCCATGGCTCCTACAGTCTCCAGCAGCCCACAGGCGGTCAACGCTTTCCTGAAGCAATACGGAGACGTCCATTTCCTGCCCAGGAGCAACAGCTGGCTGGTGTTGAGCTATGAATTGGTCAACCAGGTGATGCAGGACCACCAGACATTTTCCAACAGCCTTTATCGAGAGATTGAGACCTTTCTGATAGGTGCAGACCCGCCTGTTCACACCAGGATGCGATCGCTGTTACAGCCGCATTTTTCCCCCAGGGCAATCAATGAAACTGCAGAGCAGGCAGAAACGGAGGTGAACCGCCGCATGGAATTGCTATCCCGGCAGCCAGGCTTTGATGTGGTCGGCGATTTGTCGACACCCATCGCGCAGGCAGCCATGGGGTACTTTTTGGGATTGGACGAGCAGTCGTTTCGCGCGCTGCAAGCCAGCATGCCCCGGCAATATTATGAATTCAACGCCATGGAGGCCGTCAGCAGATTTTTTACTGCTTACATGGGCAGCGAGGGCCCTGCTGCCAGTGAAAGCAGCATGAAGCACTTCCTGCTGGGTGCCGTAGAAGCGGGAGAAATTTCCCACCAAGGCGCCACTGACCTGATGGTGTTTTTTTGGATGGCAGGCATCATGACGACGACCCTGCACCTGACCAATCTGGTATATGAGTTGCTCACCCGGCCTGACGTGGCGGGAGAACTTCGGCGGGATTCGGGGCTTGTTCCGGCTTTCATTGGCGAATGCCTGCGCTTGAATCCACCGGGTGTCCAGGTCATGCGCGTAAGCACGAGGGACACCGTGCTGGGAGGAAAGACCATTCCCGCTGGCAGTCTGGTCATTGCCGGCATGATGGCCGCAAACCGGGATCCTGCTGTTTTCAGCCAGGCGGAAGAAATGCTGCTGGACCGACCGGCGCGGCGCGATTTTGCCTTTGGAGGCGGGATTCATTACTGTATGGGGCACCATCTGGCCAAGCGGGAGGCCCAGGCAGTTGTAAACGGCGTTCTGCCTTTGCTGGACCGGCTTCAGCTGGACCCGGCCGCTCCATTGCGAGCGCACTTCCTGCTGGATTTCTATGGTATGGTTTATCTGCCGGTCAGATGGAGATGATGGTGTGATTTTGCCATTTGTGCGAGGCGTGTACTGGTTTGCCCGAGTGTAGCGGGTCAATGCCATCGGTATTTCCAAGTGAACAAACCGGCACTCACGCCAGCCTCACCTTGTCTGCTATGCCGGGTTTCACTTCTGTGGCAAATTTCAGGTTGGGGTGCCAGGCAAACAGATCGCCGTGCTGTTTTCTGAGACTGACAGTGCTGCTGTTGTCAACGAGGACAAGTTCCCATTGATTGAAATCGAGGTCTTGACCATGGAGGGATTCGGCAAGGGTCATCAAGTCCTTGCGTTTGGAGTTTCGGCTCAGGATGCAGACAGAAAGCATAGGATTTTCAGCTGGCCTCATGTTCTTTTGTTCAGGTGGATAGGGGGCGGATTGACCAAGGGGGGGGCAAGTCATTTCC
>JBEAYO010000137.1:0-7962 GCA_041159285.1 Bacteroidota bacterium
GAGACAGCCTCCTCCCCCACCCGTCCCCCCGGCAGTTTGGCCAAGCCCCGCGCACTCTCCCAAAGCGAAGGGGTTTTGGCACGGCAGAAAAGTCCGTTTTAAAAACAGTTTCTTACCTTTGCTGCGAAAAAATACCGCACACCCTGTATCTTGAGTCGCAGGCCGCAAGGCATTGCCAGCGAAATCAAAAAACATCACAATGATCACCTACATCAAGGGAGCCATATCGCATAAAACCCCCACCTACATCGTCGTGGAAGCCGGCGGAATCGGATACCACATCAACATCAGCCTCTACACCTACACCAAGATAGAGAAACTGGAACACCTCAAGATCCTCACCTACTTCCACGTCAAGGAAGACGCCCACACCCTGTATGGCTTTGCGGAGGACGAGGAGCGCCAGCTCTTTGCCCACCTCATTTCCGTCTCCGGCATCGGCCCCTCCATCGCCCAGGTCATGCTCTCCACCATGAACCCCGAGGAAATCCGCGCCGCCATCATCGGAGAAAACGAGGCCACCCTGCGAAAAGTCAAAGGCATCGGCGCCAAAACCGCCAAGCAAATCATCCTGGACCTGAAAAGCAAACTGCTCAAATCAAGCGGAGAAATCACCCTGTCCGTCACCCCTTCAGACAATACCATGCGCCAGGAAGCGTTATCTGCCCTGGTGTCTTTGCAGATTAATAAAATTCAGGCCCAAAAAGCCCTGAATAAGGTTTTGGAGGAACAACCCGGCGTAAATACCGTAGAAGACCTGGTGCGGTTGGCGCTGAAACAACTCTCCTGATCTCGCAAAAGTGTTAAATTTTCACTTTATTATTCATCTGCAGCCATTGCGGCGTTTCAGACTGACCAGCCGCTGAAAAACCACACTTTTGACTTACAAGCTGTTACCGTTTTGCACTACTTTATGAAGAAACGAGTTTTACTTTACTGCTGTTTTATTGCTGTTCTGGGAGGACTTTTTTCACCTGACCTGCTCGCCAGCCCGCTGCTGCCCGAAGACCCCTTTGCTGTCGGCTACATCCTGTCCGCCAATGCCACGCAACAGCCTGACCCCACCCCGGAAGCCTCCTTCTTCGCAAATCACCCGACTGATACCATACCGCCGCTGCAGGACCGCCCCGGCGACTTCATCAACAGCTCCTCCGGCAACCCCTTCGACCTGCGAGACCCCGCCGATATCCGCCAAACCGTAGAGTACGACCCCGAAACCGGCCAGTACATCCTCTACGAACGCATCGGCGATGACTACTTCAGGCCCCCGACCTACATGACCTTCGAGGAATACATGGAGTTCCAGTCCCGCAAGCAGGAAACGGATTACTTCCGCGACCTCTCCGGCGTGGGCAGCGCCAGGGGTGCCTCCGGCCGGCCCGACCCCATCGCCAAGGTGGACCTCAAGAGCCTCCTCATCGAAAGGCTCTTCGGCGGCACCGAGGTGGATATCAGGCCCCAGGGCAACATAGACCTGACCTTCGGCGCGGAATTCACCAACACCCAAAACCCCAGCTACACCCAGCGCCAGCAACGCATCGGCGGCTTCCTCTTCGACATGGACATCCAGATGAACGTCGAGGGATCCATCGGTGAAAAACTGAAGCTCAAAACCAATTACAACACCCAGGCTACCTTCGACTTCGACAACATCATGAAGCTCGACTACAACACGGATGCCTTCGGGGAAGACGACATCATCAAGAAAATCGAGGCCGGCAACGTCAGCCTGCCCCTTCGCGGCTCCCTCATCACCGGCAGCCAAAGCCTCTTCGGCCTGAAAACTGAATTGCAGTTCGGCCGCCTGCGCCTCACCGCCGTCGCCTCCCAACAAAAATCCGAACAGGAGGAAATCGTCCTCCAGGGCGGCAGCCAGTACCAAACCTTCGAGGTCACCGCCGACGAATACGACGAGAACCGCCACTTCTTCCTCACCCACTACAACCGCAACAACTTCGAGGAGGCCCTCCAAAATCTCCCCCAGATAAAGACCCTCTTCACCATCGAAAACATCCAGGTCTGGGTCACCGATACCCGCAACGCCACCCAGGAGATCCGCGACATCGTCGCCGTGGCTGACCTCGGCGAAACCAAGCGGGTGACCAATAACTCCCCGGACATGCAGCCGCCCGCCGTGCCGGTTTTCAAAGACCTCGACGGCGAAGCCCTGCCCGACAACTATGCCAACCCCATCTATGGTACCATGCTGGCCGACCCCCAGACAAAGGTGGTGGACCGCGTCGTGGCCAGGCTAAAGTCGCCCCCCTTCAACCTCCAGCAAGGCAAGGACTTTGAAAAAGTGACGGCCCGCCGACTCTCTTCCACGGAGTTCACCTACCACCCCAACCTGGGCTATATCTCGCTCAACATCAACATCCAGCCCAATCAGGTCGTCGGCGTAGCCTTCGAATATTCCTACGGCGACTCCGTGTACCAGGTGGGCCAAATAGCGGAAGACATCCCCCAAAACGCAGATACCACCCAGCAAAATGTCCTCTTCGTCAAAATGCTGAAAAGCACCATCCAGCCGGTGGACCTCCCCACCTGGGACCTCATGATGAAGAACGTCTATAACATCGGCGCCTACAACGTCTCCCGCGAAGACTTCAAGCTCGACATCTTCTACGAAGACCCCGGCAAAGGCAAGAAGCGCTTCCTCCCCGAGTCCAACCTGGAGGGCGTGCCCCTCCTGCGCGTCTTCAACCTCGACCAGCTCAACGTACAAAGCGACCCGCAGCCCGACGGCGTGTTCGACTTCATCTCGGGGCTGACCATCAACCCCCGCAACGGACGCATCATGTTCCCCGTGCTGGAACCCTTCGGCAAAGCCCTGGGCGACCAGATTGAAGAGCAGCAGTTCCGCGACAAGTTCATCTATCCGCAACTCTACACGCAGACCCTCTTCAACGCCCGCGAGTTTGCCGAGTTCAACCGCTTCACCATCGAGGGGACCTACAAGTCCAGCGTGTCCTCCGAAATCTCCCTGGGCGCCTTCAACATCCCCCCCGGCTCCGTCACCGTCACGGCCGGCGGACAGGTGCTCGTCGAGGACAAGGACTATAAGATAGACTATCAGATCGGGCGGGTCACCATCCTGAACGATGCCGTGCTCAATGCCGGCGTCCCCATCCGCATCAAATTCGAGGACAACACCCTCTTCGGCTTCCAGACGAAAACCATGCTGGGCCTGCGCGCCGACTTCACCGTCAACAAGAACCTGACCCTCGGCGGCACTTATCTCCACCTCTTCGAACGCCCCTTCACTCAAAAGGTCAACATCGGCGACGACCCCATCAACAACCGGATCATAGGTCTCGACGTCAACTACAGCAAAGAAGCCCCCTGGCTGACCAAACTGGTGGACAAGCTGCCCTTCTACTCCACCAAGGAGATGTCCAACCTGACTTTCACCGCCGAGACGGCCGCCCTCAAACCGGGCCACGCCAGGGCCATCAACGAAACCACTGCCAGCACCAAGGACAAGGGGGGCGTCAACTACCTCGACGACTTCGAGGGCAGCGTCTCCTCCATCGACCTGCGCGCTCCCTTCATCGGCACCAATGGATGGGTCATCGCCAGCGTGCCCCAGAACGACAGCGAAAACAACAACCCCTTATTCCCGGAATCGGAGTTCAGGGACACCACCCTCAGCGGTGTCAACAGGGCCCTGCTCAACTGGTACCGGATAGACCCCAGCCTGCGCGGCGGCGGACAGCAAAACCCCTACACCCAGGGCATCACCCAGCAGGAGATCTTCCCCAACTTCACCCCGCAGGGGCAATTCGGGGACACTTACGCCCAGATCCTGGACCTCTCCTACGACCCCACCCGCCGCGGACCCTACAACTTTGACACCCCGCTGGGCACCGATTTCTCACAGGGCATCAACTCCGACGGAACGCTTCGCGAGCCGGCGACCCGCTGGGGCGGCATCATGCGCCAGCTCACCACCAACGACTTCCAAACCGCCAACATAGAATTCGTGGAGTTCTGGATGATGAGCCCTTATCTCGACACCACGGGAGCCACCGGCGGCAATCCGACCGCTGCCGACGGCTCCATGAATGGCCATATCTACCTCAACTTCGGAAACATCTCGGAGGACATCCTCCTCGACTCCCGCAAGTTCTTCGAAAATGGCCTCCCAGGGCCGGAAACCCAGGGCCTGCGAACCACGGAAACAGCCTGGGGCAAAGTGCCGCTCTCCCAGCAGATCGTCACGGCCTTCGACGTAAATCCCGACAACCGCGAAGCACAGGACGTGGGCCTCGACGGCCTCTCCGACGAGGAGGAGGCCATCAAGTTCGACTACTTCCTGCAGGCCTGCCAGACCGGAGTGGCGCCAGACGTTTACCAATCCCTGGTCAGCGACCCCTCCAATGACAACTTCCGCCACTTCCGCGACTTCCCCAACGACGTGCCGGTGCTGGAGCGCTACAGCCGCTTCTTTGGAACAGAAGGCAACACGCCCATCAATACCGGAGAGACCTTCGTGACCTCCTCCACCCTGGTGCCCGACAGCGAAGACCTCGACGGCGACCGCACCCTCAACGAAACGGAAAGCTATTTCCAGTACCGCATCCCCATCGAGTTCGATGGCAACCGTGGCATCCGCAAGGACAACAACCCCTTCATCACCGACGAGGTCGTCAGCGTGGACGGCCGGCGCGTTTGGTACCGCTTCCGCGTGCCGCTCAACCTTCTGGAGTCCGACCCCAACTTCAAGCGCGTTGGCGGCATCCGCGACTTCCGCTCCATCCGCTTCGTCAGGATGTACCTCAAGGACTTTGAAAGGCCGGTCAACTTCCGCTTCGCCACCTTAGAACTGGTGCGCAACCAGTGGAGGCGCTACACGCAAAACCTCGGCACCCCCTGCGCTGCCTTCGGCGGCAGTGAGGGATTTGACCAGACTGCCTTCGATGTGAACACGGTGAATATCGAGGAGAACAGCAAGCGGAGCCCCTTCGGCTACATCATGCCTCCAGGCATCAGCCGGGAGCAGGCCCTCGGTGTCAACCTCAATGCCCTCCAGAACGAGGCCTCCCTCTCCCTGCGCGTTTGCGACCTGGAAGACGGCGATGCCAGGGCCATCTTCAAGAACCTGAACGAGGACCTGCGCCGCTTCAAGAAGCTGAAAATGTTCGTCCACGGCGAGGAAATCAGCTGCGGCGCCGGCACCGAGCCGCTTCAGGACGGAGAGCTCAGCGTCTTTATCCGCATCGGCAGCGACTTTAAGAACAACTTCTACGAGTACGAACTGCCACTGACCCTGTCCCGCGATTCCAGCATCGCCTACAGCGACTCCCGCTACCCCCGCGTGGTCTGGCCAGTTGAAAATGACTTCAGCATAGACTTCGACCTGCTGAAAACGCTCAAGATCGAGCGCAACCAGAACGGCGAGATAGGCAAAATCTGGCCCGTTGACGGCTACACCGACCCAGAGAACCCCCTGGCAAAGGTCCGCATCAAGGGAAATCCCAACCTCGGCCTCACCAAGGCTGTCATGATCGGCGTGCGCAATACCGCCAGCAACCCCTGCAGCCCCGAGCCTTCGGACAAGAAGAGTGTGGAAATCTGGGTCAACGAGCTTCGCGTCTTCGGCCTCGACGAACGCGGCGGCGTGGCTGCCACGGCCCGCCTGGACCTGCAGATTGCCGACCTGGGTACCATGTCGCTCTCGGGGAAAGTAAGCACCATCGGCTTCGGAGGCCTCGACCAACAGTTGCAGGACCGCAGCATAGAGCAAATCACCTCCTATGACATCGCCACCCAGGTGGCCCTGGACAAGTTCCTGCCCGAAAAACTCGGCCTGCGGATTCCGTTCTACTTCGCCTATTCCAATGAAACGCGCAATCCCCAGTTCGATCCCTACGACCTCGACATCGAGCTGAAGGAAAACCTGGAGCTGGCCGAAACGCCGGAAGACCGTGCAGAATTGAAGGAGCGTGCTCAGAATGTGACCTCCATCAAGACCTACAACTTCACCAACGTCAGAAAAGAACCGGCGCGGTCCGACAAGCTGCCCATGCCCTGGAACATTTCCAACTTCAGCCTTACCTATGGCTTTGATGAGACCCAGCGCAGGGACCCCATCATCGAAAGCGACGTGGTCACGCGGCAGCGCGGTGCCATTGACTACAAATACAACCTCAAGGCGCTTTACATTGAGCCCTTCAAAAAGGTCATCACAAACGACAAGTACCTGAAGTTCCTCAAGGAGATGAACCTGAACCCGCTTCCCAACTCCTACAGCTTCAGCACAGATCTCGACCGCCGCTTCAATACCACGAAATACCGCTTTGCCGGCGACGACCCCCTGCTCAACACCTACTTCAACAAGCAATTCCTCTGGAACCGCTTCTATGACCTGCAGTGGGACATCACCCGCAACCTCAAATTCCAGTTCAATGCCGACAACCAGTCCGTCATTGACGAGCCCGATGAAACACGAATGCTGGAGCGCAGCCAACTGCCCGCCAACAATCCCTTGTACATCGCCGACATCGCGCAGTACCGCAAGGATTCCATTCTCACCAACATCAGGAGCCTGGGCCGCTCCAAGAACTACCGGCACAACTACAACCTGAGCTACAATGTGCCGCTTAAGAATTTCCCCTTCATGGACTGGGTCAATGTCAAGGCCCGCTGGGAAGCAGAATACAGCTGGTCCGCAGCCAGCCAATCTCCGGGTGCCCTCAGCCTGGGCAACGTCATCCAAAATGGAAATACCCGCGGACTTGACGGAGACATGGACTTCGAGAAGCTGTACAACTACTCCGGCTACCTCAAGAAAATCAATTCCAAGGGCAAGCCCGGGCAGGATGACAGCGGCAAAGGCGGCAGAGGCGGCAAAGGACAGCAAGACGACAGCGGCAAGGGCGGCGGAAAAGGCAATATCAAAGACAAGGATGCCGGCGGCGCCTCCCTCGGCGGCGACGGCGGCAAAGGCGGCGACAACAGCCGCGATGACCGCAAGAACTCTGGCCGAGCCGGCAAGGGTCGCGGCGATACAGAGGCGCCGGGACAACAAAAGGGCGCAGATGAAAATGGTGGCGTGAGCCAGGGCGATGAAAAGGGTGGCAAGGGTGGTAAGAAAGGAGAAAAGGAAAAAGGCGAGCGGGAACCCAGCACCTTGGAGCGCGTGCTCATCCGGCCTCTCATGGTGCTGCGAAGCGCCAACTTGCGCTACACAGAGAAGTACGGCACGGTGGTGCCCGGCTACCTGCCCGACAGCAAGCTCTTCGGAATGAACAATTTCAATTCGCCGGGCTGGGACTTCGTGGCCGGCCTGCAGCCCAACATCAGCTTCGAAGATTACTACACCGAGCGCGACTGGCTCTACAACAACTGGCAATGGATTACCGGCGACCAGTACCTCAATTCCCCGGTGATCCAGAACTACAGCCAGACGGCCGAGGGACGCGTGAAGCTCGAACCCTTCCCCGACTTCAAGATAGACGTGGACATCAAGCGCAACAAGCAGGAAAACCACAACGAGTTCTTCCGCCGCGTGGAAATACTGGATCCCAACAACCCGCAGAACCGCTTCCAGGATGAGATGAGGCACAACATCCCGAAGGATTTTGGCTCCTACACCATCAGCTACGCCGCCCTGGGCACCCTGTTCAACAACGACCTGACGGGGCTGTTCCAGACTTTTGAGGAAAACAGGTTGATTATCGCCCGACGACTGAGCGACAATCCGGCTATCCTGCACGGCGACTCGGTCTATGCCGCCAAGGGGTATCCCAAGGGCTATGGCCCCCTGCAGCAGAACGTTTCGCTGCCTGCCTTCTTTGCGGCCTATGTGGGCATGGATCCCACCACCATGGAACTGTCCAAGAACTTCATGAGCGATGTCATCCTGAAGACTCTGCCGCGCCCGAACTGGCGCTTGACTTACAACGGGCTTTCGAAGCTCGACATGTTCAAGAACATCTTCCAGAGCTTCACCCTGAACCA
>JBEAYO010000138.1:0-7909 GCA_041159285.1 Bacteroidota bacterium
GGGCCTGCCCATCTCATCCGTCCAGGTGGACTGGTACAAATCGTAGGGCATGAAAGAAAACGGCTTTTCCTCGTCCACGAACCCTGCCCAGTAAAGCCCCGGCTCACGCGGGTCGTTGTTGTAGGCCAGGTCAAAGTAGAAGTTGGTCACATTGCAAAGGATGACCGGATAACCGGCATTGGCCAGGCGGTAGCCCAGGTCCTGGTTGCCCCAGAGGCTGTTCCAGACATAGGGGTATACCTCCTTGCCGACGTGGTCGGGGCTGGGGCGCCACTTGCCGCCATCTTCGAAAATCATGACGGCTTCTTCCCAGGCGCCCGTTTGCAGGCCCTTTCGGCGGATGATTTCGGACATTTTGCCAAAGAAAAGCCCCTGCAGGTTCCTGCTGTTCTTGATGTCGGGGTATTTTTTCAAAAACTCCTTGCAAATCGGAGAGCCCGTCCAGGCAGTGGCTGGCACTTCATCTCCGCCTGCATGGAACATGCGGAACGGCACTTCAGCCTCCTTGTACATGGCGATCATGTCGTCGAGCACCACTTCGAAGAAGTTGTAGATCTGGTCCCTGCAAACGCAGGCGGTGTTGTCCTTGTAGCCCTGGGCTGAGATGTACTTGGAGGTGTCATCCGGATCAATGAGGCGGAAGCGGTTGGCTTCCTCCGTTTTTCCCTGCGCCATGAGCCGGTCGTAGCGCAGTTCCATGGCTTTGATGGCGGAGCGGATGTGGCCGGGCATGTTCACCTCCGGAATCACCTCTATGTGCCGCTGGTGCGCATATCGGATGATTTCCTTGAAGTCCTCGCGGGTGTAGTAGCCATTCCCATGTGAATCCGGGTCGCTCGAATCCGGGCCGGAGCCATAGCCCGGCTGCAGGCAGAGGCTGTCGCGGTGCTGGTGGCCACGGCGTCCACCTACTTCTGTCAGTTCGGGAAGGCCGTTGATTTCCAGGCGCCAGCCCTCGTCCTCGGTGAGGTTGAAATGGAGGCGGTTGAGTTTGTAGCGGGCCATGACGTCCAGCAGGCGCAGGATGGTTTCCTTGGACTGGAAGTTGCGGCCAACGTCGATGTGCAGTCCACGGTAGCCGAAGGCGGGCTGGTCGTTAACCTGGCAAACGGGTGCCACGGTGCTGCCGGCCTCGGCACGCAGCAGGGAGAGCAGCGACTGGATGCCGTAAAATACGCCGGCTGGCGAGCCACCTTCTATCAGTATGCCCTTTTCGGCATTGACGGTGAGGGTGTAGCCTTCCGGATTGACGATTCCGCGGGAGGTTGCCAGGCTGACGGCTGCCTGGCCCGAGCCGCCGGTCTGCGGCTTCAGGCCGAAGTTGCTGCCCAGCTGAGCGGCCAGGTAATCACTCTCGGCTATCAGCTCCGGGCTGGGGGCGATGCGGCAGTCGGCTGGCAGCGTGAAGCTGCCGCTGCCGGGCTGCCAGGCTTTGGGAGAGGGCACGAAGGGGTAGCGGGCCTCGGGGGCCAGCACGCTCATGCGCTCGTTGCGGCGGTAGAGGAAGGCCGGGTCAGGAAAAGGCTCGCTGTCATTGGCGCCACGGGTGTATTGCTCTTTTTTGTCAAAGGGCAGCACAGTGAACTTGGTGATGGGCAGCGTTTTTTCCTCTCCGTTTTCCAGGTAGGCGAGGTAAAGGCCGAGAGGCCCGTCGGACACCTTTATCATGAAGTCGTTGGCGACGTAGGTGATGGCGATGGAGTCACCCGGCTCCAGATTGAATCCCTCGCGGGGCGTCATTTGGTAGAAGTCGCCGTTGATGATTTCCACCTGGGCAGG
This sequence comes from Bacteroidota bacterium, assembly GCA_041159285.1. GTDB lineage: Bacteria > Bacteroidota > Bacteroidia > Chitinophagales > Saprospiraceae > UBA6168. Next base: position 1,780 of record JBEAYO010000138.1, read on the forward strand.
ACCCTCGGTGGAGTTGATCCTGCGCGGAGACTGGTTCCAGTGCAGGGCCCAATCCTTGTCGCCGAGGGTGGTGCTGCCTCGGTTGATGATGTTGAAGGTAGCGGAGTGGGTGGTGTTGTCACCGGCGGTGACATTGCCGTTGAGCATCCAGGTGATTTCGAGATCAGGGGCGCTGCCGGTGTTTTTTCCTGGCTGGCAGCTCCAGCCCAGGAAGGTGAGCAGCGGCAGGCAGAGCAAGAGTGCATGTCGTCGTTGGATCATAGCTTTGAAATTTATTTTTGTCCAAACTTACGGCGACATTTTAATAATTTCGAAAAATTGATGCCTGGTTTATTTTTTTTAAGGCGCCTTGACAAACGCGCGTCGCTGCAAAGACCCTGAGGGGCTATATAACCTCACAAAATAAACGCCTGGAGGCCAGCTTCCCACAGCAATCTGCTGCTGTCCTTCCCCCTGTTCCCAAATCCTCATCAACTGTCCATGCGGATTCACAACCGACACTTGTCCCGGGCCGGCCTTGATTGAAACCTCCTCGACGGCGGGATTGGGAAAAACCTGCAACTCCTCGGCTGAAGCAGCGGCAGTCAGGTCAAAAGTCACCTCGAGGCCATAGCGTTGCCCGTAAATTCCATAGCCATCCCCATCCTGCTGCTGGCTTTCCCAGACGGCCACGAAAGAACCATCCTCCAGCATGGCTGCAGCCGGAAAGCGCTGGTTGGCCGCGGCAAACGTATTGACCAGAAACTCCTCCTCAGAAGGCAGCCCGTCGTTGCCGAAACGCCTTGCACTGATGCCTGCGTCGTCGCCATCCTGCTGGTCGCTGGTCCATAATACGACGAAGCTCCCCTCAGCAGCTGCCTCCACACAGGGAAAATGCTGGCTGCCGGCATCGAAGCTGTTCACCTTGAAGGCAGCCTGGCCCGGGTTATTCCCCTGGTAGCGCCGGGCAAACACGTCGGTGCCGGGAGCGCTTCCACTGGCCGGACTGTCCCAGGCGACGACAAAAGCTCCCTGCTCATCCATTGCCACTGCCGGATGAAGGGGGGAATTGACAGCGCCGTCTGTGATCTTCAGGTCGCCGCCCAGCGGCGAGCTGTTTTTGGAGAAGCGGCGTGCGTAAACATCCGTATTGGCAGCGCCCTGGGTGAGCCAGGCCACCACGAAGTTGCCCTCGCTGTCCATGGCGGCCACGGGGTACAGCTGGTGGTTATCGGCGACGGAATTGACCTGGAATTCTTCGCCCAATTTAGTGCCCGCGCTGTTGTAGCGCTGCCCGAAAATGCCGCGGCCGTCCCCATCCTGGTAGGCGCTGGACCAGACCACCAGGAAGTTGCCTGCCTTGTCCATGGCCACGGAGGGATTGTTTTGAATGCCGAAATTGAAGCTGCTAACCTTGAAGGGCTCTCCGGTGGCATTGCCTGCGTTGTTGTAGCGGCGCGCGAAAATACCCCCTTCCCCGCCTTGTCCGAAACCGGCCCAAACCACCACAAAGCCGCCGTCCTGGTCCATGGCCACATCGGGTGTTTCCTGTTCATCCAGGGTGTAGGTATTGATCATGAACTCCTCGCCCAGGGGACTGCCAGCCGGGTCGAAGCGCTGCGCGAACACGCCATTGATGCTGCCATCCTGTTCCCAGCTGTCCCATACGACGACAAAGTTGCCCGCCGCATCTGCAGCAACGGCTGCATCCTGCTGGTTGTCAGTCCAATAGCTGTTGCACTGAAATTCCTCGCCCTGCGCCGCTGGCTGGGCGATGGCGGCAATGGGCAGACTGGCGGCGAGAACTGGCAGGAGCGGCAAGCATGAAATCTTCATCGTGGAGCGTTTTTACATCGTGGATTGGTGATACTTTCAGGCAAGCCCGGTCAGTTTGCAGCAACTATTTCTTCTGCTTTTCTCTCAAATCTTCGAACTTCGCGCTATGCCTGTAAAAGATACCAGGTGGCCTTAAGTCACCTTGCTAAACTAACACTAAAAAGTGCAACTGGTTTTCAGGGTGTCTGTAAGGACCATTTGGGAGCGCCCTTTCCGGGAACCGCTTGGCACCGGCGGAACGGTTTGCCGGGTATTTTGAGACAGCCTCAAGGGATTTTGGTCACACGGCGGGCCGAAGGCCCTCCGTGTGACCTTCCTGGAAGCCAGTCGGCGCCGGCTGAATGAATTTTAGAAACTGCACGCTTTTCAGGAGAAGCGACAGAGCAAGCCTGCAGCCTTTTAGTTAAAAGCCTGCGGGGCTGTTGCGACAAACTCCCTTCCGGAACCGAAGCGAGGACTTTATCACCCGGGGAACCCGGTCAAAAAAAATCAGCACATGATCAGCAAATCCAATCCAGGTGTTTTTCGCACCGACCCGGCAGCAGAGTTCCCCACAGAAGAACACTGCCACATCATAGAAATCTTCAACCTGCAGGAGACAGCCTGTTCCATTGCCCGCTCCAGGGTGGAGCCCGGCGTCACCACGGCCAATCATTTGCTGCGCGAAACGGCGGAATGGTACTACATCCTGCAGGGCAGGGGAGAGATGATACTCAACAGCAGCCCGGCCGGTACCGTCGGCCCGGGCGATGTGATCCACATCCCGGCAGGTACGCCGCAATGCATCCGAAACACAGGCAAGGAGGATTTGATCTTCCTCTGCATCTGCACGCCGGGCTTCAAAAGCGACGTGTATGAAGCTGTCTGAGCCCGCCCGGACAAGAGGCCGGGAGCTCGCCCGTGCACAGGAGTGTTCTCATTTTAAAACCTGAAAACAGTGTGCAATGACAAATATCATTTCTTTTCATTTTGCTTTGGCTTTAATTTGCCTCCTGTCCTGTGAGAAGGCCGGTGGAGAAGTGGAATCCGTGGCCTGGGAAAAGCATTTGCTGGATTGCCGGATGGAAAGGCTGAAAGCTCAAAATGACAGCCTTTGGAGTGAAATGACAGCCTGGCTCGATCAAAACCTACCCAAAGACATCCCCGCGGCAGAGCGAAAAAACATGGTCAGCACTCAAAATGCCTACTTGCTAAAGCTGTTCAGGGTATATCCCTCCCTGGATACTGCCATCAAGGCAAGAATTCGAAACATGGAGGAAAAAGACTGGCAGCTGGTCGCCGAGATGAGAAAAATCATGGAGCGCTATCGCATCGTGGAACACAATTTGAACCAGGCACTTGAACAAGCTGGCGAAGGTGAATTGAGAGGGCTAAAAGAAAAATTGGATCGAATTGAAGCGCAAGCTTGCCAACGTTAATGATAAAAAAATATTCCCATGACGACAAATCAACTGAAATCCCTGGCTGCCGGCCTGTTGCTGGCTACCGGCCTTTTTTCCTGTCAAAACGACGATGTGGATGTCCCCTCCAGCGCCTCGCTTTCTGCTGCAACATACAGCAAGGACGTCGCCCTGGACTGGATGGAGTTTTACCTGAGAATAGAGCGCCACACGCCGGGTTACCGCCCGCCTGTTTCTGCCCGCGCCCTGGCGTACATCGGACTGGCCGGCTATGAATCGGTGGTACCCGGCATGCCTGAGTACCGCTCGCTGGCAGACATCTACTACGGCCTCTCCATCCCGGAGATTGAAGCTGGAAAGGCCTATCATTGGCCTACCTGCCTGCACAGCACCTATGCCACCATCTTCCAGGCATTCTTTAAAAACGCCCCGGCCGCCATGCAGCAGGAACTCTTCTCGCTGATGCAGAAATACGACAGTCAGTTTTCAGGCTCGCTGGAACCTGAAGTTTACAACCGTTCCAAGGCCTATGGAGAGGCTGTCGCACTGGCCGTGTTTGCCTGGGCCAAAACCGATGAGCTGGGGCACGAGGCAGACGAGCGGAATAACGACCCCTCTTATGTTCCCCCAGCCGGACCCGGGAGGTGGCAGCCCACCTATCCGGACTACTCCCCGGCCCTGTTGCCCTACTGGGGCCAGGTCAGGACTTTTGCGGCCAATGAAGATGACAATGCGCCCGCTCCCCTGGGTTTCACCCAGTCCACGGAGTCCGAATTGCACGTTCAGGCCACGGAAGTGATGGTGAAAGTCAATAAGATTAAAATCAATCAGCCTGAATATCCTGAGGACGAATGGATTGCAGACTTCTGGAGCGACGATTGTCCCACCAAGACATTCACCCCCGCTGCCCGCTGGATTGCCATCGCCAACCAGCTGATAAAGGAGGAAGCGTTGTCGCTCGACTATGCCGTTTACACCTATGCGAAGTTGGGCATGGGCCTGAATGATGCCGGCGTGCGTTGCTGGAATGAGAAGTACCGCTACAATGTCATGCGTCCGGTGGATTACATTCGGCAGGTCATGGGCCAGGCTGACTGGAACACCCTGATGTGTCCTGCAAATGGCAATTTCTACACGCCTCCTTTTCCGGCCTACCCCTCAGGGCACTCCACATTCGGGGCAGTTGCCGCCGAAATCCTCACTGACTTGTACGGATTTGACCACCCAATGACCGACCGATGCCATGAGGGGAGGGTGGAGTTCCTGAGCACTCCGAGGTCTTTTGGCAATTTTTATGAAATGGCGGAGGAAAACGCCTACTCGCGCATTCCCCTGGGCGTGCATTATCGCATGGATGCCGAGGCGGGCCTGGATCTCGGCTATCGGATCGGGAAGAAGGTGAACAGGCTGCCCTGGAAGTTGTAGGTCGGACCTGTCTGAAAAGATCATTTGGTGAGGTGCATTCTCATAAAAGGCGCGCGGGGCTTCGCCCTTCGCGCCTAAAATCCTCCATTCGAACCTGTCTCAAAAGATCCCTGGCGGCTGACGCCGCCAAGGAATATTTGAATGAATGCCCTTTTTTTTGATTTTGCTTCGCAAAATCAAAAAAAAGGGCATTCATTATTTTCCTTCGCCGCCGAAGGGGGTGTAGGGCATTCGGCCGGCCGAATGCACTTACCAGCGGGCGGTTGGCAACGGCGGAACAAGCCGCACGGGATTTTCACACCCCCTTTCACGAGAGGGCTTCTTGCCAGGGGCCTTTGAGAAAGTCTCCGCAGCGACATGCAAAGTCACCCCGTCCGTAAGAAAATAACTGAGTTTACTGCCGTTCTTGAACAAAAAGCATGTCAGGCAGTGACAAAAGTCATCATTTTAACACGGGATAAAAGCTACATTTGTAACATCTGAGTTTTTCCCCTTTTAGCCAAACGGACGCCATTACAACAACTTTGTTCCGTTATGAATAAAATATGGATATTTCTGCCGGCCTTGCTGGTTTTCGCCTGCCATCAGCAGAACAAGCAAAATGAAGCCACAGGCCAGGCAAATGGCTCCATCGCCATGGATGCAGCCCTCCATGGGCTCTTCGAACCCCAGATCGTCGTGAAGATGCACTTTTTCTCCGCCAGGGATTCTGCCGGCGTGCCCGCCGACTACCCTTACGCCGGCATTAAAATCGATGGGCAGCTATTGAATTTGCTCGACGGAAGTCTGTCGGAAGGGGAGGGGAGTAGTGAATTACATGCCTGCTACTTCATTGAAAACGCAGGCAACTATGTGCTGCGCAGCGGCAGGGATTTGCTGCTTGCCCGCTGGAACGCTGGAACCGGCCGGCTGGAGAAGACGCTGGTGCTGGCCAGCTACGATTGCCAGAATGCCAGCTGCCGGCAGCAGGATGCCTGGCTGATCGATCTGGATGACGACCGCAGCCTGGAGCTCATCATCAGGAGCCAGGCAAAGGATGCCGGCGGCAATATACTGGCAGATGACTTCAAGGTGCTCTCCGAAAAGGATGACAGCTATTCCGACAGCTCGCCCGAATTGATAGCCCTGGCCATCAAGGATCGCTATTTGCTGCACTGAGAACCAAGGGCTGCATCAACAATATGAGGCTGTCTCAAAAGACCCTGCGCGAATTTTAAATTTGTGCTGCCGTTGTCGATTGGCTCCCGGAAAAGGCGGCAGGTGGGCTTGCGGCCCTGCAATCCCCTTTGAGCTACTCTCAATATCCCCGACGCGCTATTGAAATTTGTCCCGCCGCCATTGCTGATTGGCTCCTGGAAAGGGCGGATTCTGTCTCAAAATCATTGGCAATTCGTTCCGCCTGCGCCGGATTGTTTCCCGGGAAGGGCGTTCGGCCGGCCGCAGGCCGGCCGAACGCCCTAAAACCCCCTTCCGCCCTCGGGTTGGGGAAG
>JBEAYO010000139.1:0-7902 GCA_041159285.1 Bacteroidota bacterium
GGGAAGGGGTTTTTAGGGCGCGGGGCTGCGCCCCGCGCCCTTTTCACAATGGGAGGCGGTTACCCACAGGTTTTCATATAGAACCAAAAATGGGCATTCATTCAAAATATTTCTTGGCGGCGTCAGTCGCCAAGGGTCTTTTGAGACAGCCTCTTTCCGGAGGCCAGCAGTATCTGCAAGGGGGCTAAACAGGTGCGAAAAAATAATAACATCATGAAATACCTGGAGACTTTTCTGAATGGCTACGGCGGTTACGCCAACTATCTTTGGAATGAAATCACCCATCCCGGCTGGCACAATTATTTTTACTGGCTGCTGGGGGTGTCTGCCTTCTTTTTCGGGCTGGAACTCCTGGCGCCCTGGCGGAAGGACCAGCCCCCCTTCCGGAAGGACTTCTGGCTGGACGCCTTTTACATGTTCTTCAACTTCTTCCTGTTCTCCCTGGTGATTTACAATGCCGCTTCCGACCTGGTGGTCAGGCTCTTCAACGATGGCATCCGCTCCGTGACAGGCGGCTTCGACCTGCAGGCCTCCAATCCCCTGCGCCACCTGCCGCTTTGGGGGGTGCTGCTGGTAGGCTTTGTGGTCAGGGACTTCGTCCAGTGGTGGGTTCACCGCCTGCTGCACCGCTCCAGCTTCCTGTGGGAGTTCCACAAGGTACACCACTCGGTAGAGCAGATGGGTTTTGCCGCCCACCTTCGCTACCATTGGATGGAGAACGTGGTTTACCGCACTATCGAGTACCTGCCCCTCGCCTTGCTTGGCATCGGCCTGTATGACTTCTTCGTCATCCACATCTTCACCCTGGCGGTAGGCCACTACAACCATTCCAACATTCATGCCCCTGGCTGGCTGACCGGCGGCGCCTTGGGTTTGCTGGTGGGCCTGGTCGTCGCCACCGGCAGCCTGGAGGTGAACCTGCTGGACAGCCCTGTGTGGTGGGAGCAGTTGTTGGTCGTCCTGGGAAGCGCACTGGCGGGCGGGCTGCTGCTGGGCAGGTTCATGAAGTTCCTCTTCAACAGCCCTGAGATGCACATCTGGCACCACGCCTTCGAATGGCCGGAGGAGCGGCGCCACGGGGTGAATTTCGGCCTGACGCTGGCGGCATGGGACTACCTCTTCGGCACGGTCTGGATGCCAAAGGACGGTCGAGACATCCGACTGGGCTTTCCGGGCGTGGAGGAATTTCCCGCTGATTTCGTGCACCAGAACCTTCATGGCCTGGGGAAGAAGGAGCAATAGGCAGGGATGCGGGTGCTCAGGCTGGGCAAATGCGGATTTTTCAACAGCCGAGGGTCCCGGTGAGGAAGTGCTTCACCAAGTCCGCATGTCATCCGGGAAGCAGGCGATGAAGCAGAAACAAGTTTAAAAAAAAGACGTACCAAAGGTATTAGGTACTTAAAATTGTGCAGTCCAACAGCAAACTTCCTCATAAAATAAATTTGGGTATAGGTTTACATGAAACGACTTATTTCAGTCTTGTATAAAAAGCGATTAGTATGATTAAAACCATGTATATCCTCTGGTTCCAAGGATTTGAGAACGCTCCGCAAGTTCCCAGGGGCTGCCTGGCTACCTGGAAATACCACAATCCTGACTGGGAAATAGTTGTACTGGATGAAACCAACATCAAAGATTATGTCGATGTTGACGCATACGTGGACTTGAGCAAATTAAACATTTCGAGAACGTGTCTTTCAGAAATCATCAGGACCATTTTGTTGAAAAAATATGGCGGGTTATGGGTTGATTCAACCGTCTTTTGCAATGTCCCGCTCAGCAACTGGCTTGAACAATACATTGAAACAGGTTTTTTTGCATTTGAAAAACCAGGTCCTGACAGGCTGCTCTCCAGTTGGTTTCTTTACGCCGAAAAAGACAGCTACATCATGGACGTCATGTATGAGGAAGTCAGGAAATTCTGGATGCGGAACACCACCAATAAAGATTATTTCTGGTTCCATTACCTGTTTGGCGACATTTATGCCGAAGATCCAAAGTTCAAATCATTATGGGATGCCACACCCAAGATAGCAGCTCGCGGCCCTCATCGGTTTAATCGCTCTTGCGCCTCGGAGATGACCCAGGAGGAAAAAGATATTTTGGAAGCCAAAGTGGATTTTGTCTATAAACTAACTTACAAATACGAGGGCACCCTTGCTGAGGGCACGGCATTTCATTATTTGTTCAAACTTAAAAACATGTTGATTGGGAACAGGCATTATCCGGTTTCCAACATATTTCCAGAACTGCGTTTCATCCACATTGGCAAATGCGGTGGCACCTACATATTGGAGCTCTTCCGAAAGAATAATATCTACCTTGAATATTCGCATTTAAAGAAGGTAGAGCACGACCCCAACGCAAAGTACTTCATTTGGCTGAGGCATCCTTTGACACGCTTCATTTCTGCTTTTTATTTCAGCTATGACCTGATCAACTGCGACATTTCGCATCTGGATGTCAATGACATTTCGCTGGACAATACCATGGCACCTGCGCGCATAAGAAACCGGTTGCAGGGAAAACCCTGCTTCAGCGAGGAACTGGATGAATTGTTCAACTTCTTCGGCTCACCCAACTGCCTCTTAGAGAGCTTGACCAGCAAAGACCCTGTGATGAGGGACAAGGCCATCACTTTGATATCCAGCACCGAATCTACTCACTTCCACCACAGTATCGGCTGGAATCTGGACAACGGCGATTTCGTGGAGAAAAATGTAAACAACATCTTCTTCGTCGGTTCATTGGAAAATATGAGAGAGGATGTCAACAAGCTGATGAATTTGTTGAATTTTAAACTAGATCTGCCTGATAAAAAAGTCAGGGAAAACATCAATCCGCACGATAAATCCCTTTCAAAAACCGCTTTGGAGAACTTTTATAATTTCTACAAGGATACTGATTACAAGGCGATTAAAGCACTGTACGACCACCATCTGATTTCTGAGGAGCTGTATAGGTATTACACGAGTTTTGACATAGGCTTTTCGCCTTCAGCGAAGGAAGTACCACAAGAACCCCGGGGCTGGATCAAAGTCCCTGGCTTCCTCTCAAGGTTGTTTTCCCGCAGGTCGTAGTCGCCTGCTCGATAGGAATGACATACTGTCCTGAATCCTTTTGAGTCAGCCTCACACCAGCAGCGACTCCAAACCCTCCCGCGTGAATACCATCTTCTCCGGCGAGCTGAGGAATTCATCCGCCAGGGCAGACTTCCGTTCCTGCATCTTCAGAATCTTCTCCTCGATCGTATCGCGGGCAATGAACTTCACCGCCACCACCTTCTCCGTCTGACCGATGCGGTGGGCACGGGCGATGGCCTGGCTCTCCACAAAGGGATTCCACCAGGGATCCAGCAAGAACACGTAGTCCGCGGCCGTGAGGTTCAATCCCGTGCCGCCCGCCTTGGTGGTCATGAAAAAGGCCTGCACCTCCGCCTCGCCGTTGAACCTGTCCACCTCTCGCTGCCGCTGGACAGGGGCTACCTCGCCGGTCAGCCAGGCGTAGGGATGCCCCTCGGCTTCGAAATGGCTTCGGAAAAGCTGCAGGTATTTTTCAAAAGAACTGAATATCAATGCTTTGTGGCCTGATCGCCGGATGTTTTCCCAATATTCCAGCACGTCGGCAAACTTGCCGCTCTGCGGTGCACCATCGCCGTCTTCGGAAGGTGCCACCGACATCTCCGCTTCTTCCGCCGTGATTACCAGTGCCGGGTGATTGGCAATCTGGCGCAACCTCGTCAGGGCCGCCAGCACGGCCACGCGGTGCTGGGGCAGGGAGGGGTCGCCCAGGTTCATCAGCTTGTTGCGGACGGCAGATTTTTCCCGCTCGTACAACTTCGCCTGCCCGGGGGCCATCTCCACAAAGAAGATTTGCTCGGTGAGCGGGGGCAGGTCGGGCGCCACGGCCTCCTTGGTGCGGCGCAACAGGTAGGGACCCACCAGTCCCCGGAGCTCGGCCTTCTTTTGCTCGTCCTGCCGCTTCTCAATGGGCTGGATGAAGTGTTTTTTAAAATATGCGTAGGAACCCAGCATGCCAGGGTTCAGGAACTGCATCTGCGCCCATAGGTCGCTCAGCGAGTTCTCGATGGGGGTGCCGCTGAGGCTGATGCGGTGGCGGGCCCGGATTTCCCCTGCTGCCTTGAAGATGGCGCTCTGCGGGTTCTTGATGTACTGGCTTTCGTCCAGCACGGCGTACTCCCAGTGGATATCGCGCAATAGGGACAGGTCCTGCCGGGCGGTCTGGTAGGTTGTCAGCACGATGTCGTAGCGCGAGAGGATGCGCGCGTCCTTTGTCCGTTGTGGGCCTGTATGCCTGCAAATGGTGATGCCTGGAGCGAATTTGCGGATTTCCCGCTCCCAGTTGAAGACGAGGGAGGAGGGGAGCAACACCAGGGCCCGCAGCGGCGCGAGTTCGGGATCTTCGAAGAGCGTTGCCTGCGGCGACAGACCGGACGGCTGCTGTTCAGCGGTGAGCTGCTCCTTGGCGACAAGCAGGGCCGTGAGGGTTTGCAGGGTTTTACCCAGGCCCATGTCGTCGGCCAGACAGGCGCCCAGGCCCTCGCGGTAGTGCTGCACCAGCCAGCGCGCGCCTTCTTCCTGGTAGGGGCGCAGGCTGGCTTTCAGCAGGGCCGGCAGGGTGAAGGCCGGTGCAGGGGAGGTTTCTACAGGTGCTGCTCCGGCCTCCGGTGCCAGGGATTCAAGCAGGGGCCGCTGGCTTTTTGAAAGCCGGATGTGCTCGCCCTCCAGCTTTCCCAGGTGGGCCAAGCCATGGAACTTCGCCATCCATTCCGCCGGAATCAAAAAGAAGGTTCCATCCGGCAGCGGGAAAAAGCGGTTGTCCTCCCGGATGTAGGGCACGAGGCGGGAGAAGGGAATCTCAAACTCTCCGGCCTTCAGCACGATGTGCAGGTCGAACCAGTCGTGCCCCTGCACAATCTGGCGCTCATAGCTAAGGGGCAGGATGCGCACCTTGCGTTCCTCCAGCTGCAGATCCGCCACTGTGAAACCTGCGGCATAAAGTTTTTCGAAGTTTTCAGAAAGCCAGTCCATGGCCTGGAATTGGGACTGCTCAGCGCTTATTTTCACTTCGCGCTCGCCGGAGGCATCGGCGCTGGCCTTTACCGGCAGCTGCCAACAGGCGTTCTCCGTTTTCTCAAAGCCCAGTTCACAGAGCTTGTCGCAATAGGCTTGCTCTCCCTCCTGGTTCCGCTTGACCTGCAGGATGCGGATATCCGACTCGTCTGCAAAGTGCAGGGCTGTCCGCATCTGGCGGCTGTCATCCTCGGTGAAGGAGGTGCCGGAATACTGGAAGCGGAGGCGGACATAGGTTTGTTCGTTGAAAAGGTGGCGCGAAAGCTGCAGTTCGCAGCTTTCGAGCTTGCGGGTGGTAGTGAGGTCGAAGCCCTCCGCCTCGATTTCCGTTTTTTCCACGGTCTTCAGGATGAACTTCTGGAAATAGGAGCGCAGGAGGTGGTTGGGTACGGTTATTTCATCGTTTTGCATGAAGGGCTTCACCAGGTAGCCGTTCAGGTCGGGCAGGGGGTACAAGGTGTGTTCCACCAGCAGCCAGCCCGGCTTGTTGGTCAGTGGGATGACCTTTTTCCATCGCACGAGCCAGCGTTCCTCGCCCGTGCTGAAGTTGAGCCGGTACTTGATGCTGTCCTTGACACGGCGGAAAATGAGGTGAGGCGTGATGTCCACCGCGGGGTACTGCACGCGCACATCTTCCAGCAGTGTTTTTTTTTCTGCCATGAAGGTCAGGGGAAAGCGTTTTTCCATCATCTTTTTCAGGAAAGCGTCCATCTGCCGGTGGACGAAGCGCTCCATGACCTCTTTGACCTCCTTGATTTGCAAGAGTTCCTCCACAGGTTTGGGTTTCCCCTTCGGAGGGCTGAATTTTTCCATCAGCGCTTTTTCCGTCAGGCTTTCGATGATGCCGAAGAGTTGGGACAGCAGCGGGGTCAATTGGTAGCCATAGCTGCCGATGGTGTCGGGCGTGGCGTATTGGACGATGTAGGCGAGCTTGCCGTCGGGCTCCTGCTGCACGATCAAGGCAGAGGGCAGGTACCAGCCTCCGGTGAGATAGCGTCGGATGTCGAAGGCGATGGCGGTTTTTGGGAGAGTGGAAGCGTCTTTACCAGCTACAGGCATAGAGATGGCGTGTTTGTGAAGTTTTCTTTCCGGCGATTTTTGTTTGGTTGATCAGGATGGATTGGTCGGATCAGCGCGTGACCAACACCTGCTGCTGCCAGTTTCCGAGTCTGGCCAGGTAGGTGCCGGGGGCAACCCGCTCCAGCCCCAGCTGCAGCGAGCGCTCAGTGGCCGGCAGTTGCTTTCTGAGGACCTGCCGGCCCTGCATGTCGGTCAGGCTGAAAAACAAGGGGGCACTAGCAGCAGGGCAATCGCTCCAATCCAGGCGAAGGGAATTGGATGCCGGATTAGGGGAGAGTTGCACCTGGCAGGCCGGGACATTTTCCCCTGCTGTCGTGGGCAGTTCCACTACCTCGCACCAGGTGTCGGCATGGCGGACGCCGGCCAGGGTGGCAATGGTGGCAGCCGCAGATTTTGCAATATTCGTCATGAAGGTATAGTTCAGGGTGCCCGCCGTGTCGGCTGGCGTGTGGTACAGCGGATTGCGCATGTCGGCGCCGTCGGAAATCATCAGGGCCGGCCAGCCTGCCACCCAGAAGGGGGAGTGGTCGCTGCGGCCGAGGTCGGGGGTGAGGGTTTGCCAGGCCGCCGGTGCGGCCAGCGACTTCACCTTGAGTTCGGGCACATAGGTTGCCGCCGCGTTTTCAAATGAATTCATGAGCGGGACGCTTTTCACGGCTTCCCCGATGTTGATAGCAAAGTCTCCCTTGAATTGCTCTGCCACCAGCTCGTTGTACAACTCGGGGTACAGCAGGTTGAAGCCTGCCGGTAGTTGTTGGGAAAAGGGCGCTTCGCGGTAATAGCCGATCATCTCGAGGTTGAGGTAGCCGGCCACGGTCTCGTCGGGAAGAAGTCCTTCCTGCACGTAGCGCTGGCTGCCCTTCAGCCCCACCTCTTCCAGGTCGAAGCCGACGAAGCGGACGGTCTTTTCAAAGCTGTAGGCCGAGAGCAGGCGGAGGACTTCCAGGGTTCCGGCCACGCCCGAGGCATTGTCATCGGCGCCCGGGCTTCCGCTGACGGAGTCGAAATGGGCCCCCACCAGTATGGTGCTGTCTTCTGTTGCCATGCCGGCCTTTTGACCCAACAGGTTGGTGCCGGTATAGTTGCCGTAGGGGAAGGCCTGCTCCCATACCTCCAGCCCGTGTTCCTCGAAATTGGACATGATCAGGTCTTTGGTTTCGGCCAGGTGGGCTGCGCCGGCAGTGCGGTGTCGCACGCCTTGCAGCTGCTGCAGGTCGCTGAGCAGCCTGGTGCTGTCAGCCAGGTCCACCAGGGCATGGATGTCCACCGGCTGCAGGTCGTCTGCCACGAGCATCAGGCGGATGGCGGGCAGGCTGGAAGCCCAGGCGCTGTAGTCCCACTGCACCTGTTTTCCATTGCCCGGCAGGATTCCGGTGCCCAGGTCCCCTGCGGCATTGCCGGTGTCGAAGGAAAAGCTGGCGCTTCCGGCGGCTCCTGCGCGGAAGCTGATGGTCACCGGGTCGTTTTCAGCATCTGCCAGGTCGTAGGTCAGGGTCAGCAGGGTTCCGTTGATGGAAATCTGGACGTTTGACAGCACGGGCAACTGGTTCTGGGCAGACAGGGTCGTTTGAAGCAGCAGCAGGAAAAGCAGCGGTAGAGTGCGCATCGTTTTTTTAGCAAAATTAGGAAAAAATGAATTAGGCGCTGTGCAGTCAACTGAGGCTTGCATAAAAGCCTTGGCACACTTTTGAAAATTGTTTCGGCGGCGCTGTCTGGCTCCCGGAAAGGG
>JBEAYO010000140.1:0-7855 GCA_041159285.1 Bacteroidota bacterium
GTTACAAAAACTATCACGCCATGACCAGAATTTACCTCTCGCTCTTGTTTTGCGCCCTGTTCGCAGCAGGCAGCCTGGGGCAGTCTCCATACCGGTACCAGTTCAGAACAGGCAGGGAACTCGGCTTCGGAGTTGCCGCGCTCGGCCTGGGCGGATTTTCCTATAGTTTTCAAAACAGAAATACCCCGCTGAGTGCCGGGCAAATCGCAGCGCTGGACAGGACCGCCATCCCCCGCTTCGACCGCTGGGCGACGGACCAGAACTCCCGGTCAGCCAGGCGATGGAGCGACGCGCTGCTCTATGCCTCCACCCTGCTGCCCGTCTTGCTCCACCTGCCCGACAAGCCGGTCCGGGAAGATTTCCTGGGCATCGGGGCGCTGTATGCTGAGACGGCTTTCCTAAACTTAGCCCTCACCAATTTTGTTAAAAATACAACCCGGCGAACCAGGCCCTACGCCTACCACCCGGAGGTTCCGCTGGCTGACAAAACCACGGTTGACACGCGGCAGTCGTTTTATTCGGGCCACACCTCCCACTCGGCCGCGATGTGCTTCCTGGCGGCCAGCATCTATGCGGACTATCATCCGGAGAGCCCCTGGAAGCCCGTGGTCTGGGCGGCGGCGGCAAGCATCCCGGCAGCCACCGGCCTGCTGCGCATCCGGGGAGGCAAGCATTTTCCCACGGATGTCATCATAGGCTATGTGGCCGGCGCCGCCATCGGCTGGGGGATTCCCCGGCTGCACCGGATGCGCAGAGACCCGTAAAAAAAATCAAACACCGCCATGTCCGACCATCTCATTTCCGTCAACCCCGCCACGGGCGAGGTCATCCGGCGCTATCCCCTGCTGGGGGCAGCAGACCTGCAGGCCTTGATTTCCAAGGCCCAAAGCGCTTTTGAAAGCTGGCGGCAGACCCCGCTGGCGGAGCGCTCCCGCCTCCTACACCGGGCCGCCGGGCTGCTGCGCGAAAAAAAGGAAGACCTCGCAACCCTCATTACCCTGGAAATGGGAAAACCCCTGCGGGAATCCCGCGCAGAGCTGGAAAAATGCGCCTGGGTCTGCGACTACTACGCCGACCAGGGCCCGGCCTTCCTGGCCGACGAGCCCGTGGCCACCGACGCCTCCAGGAGCTTCGTCCGCTGCGAGCCCCTGGGACTGGTGCTGGCCATCATGCCCTGGAATTTTCCCTTCTGGCAGGTTTTCCGCTTTGCCGCACCGACGCTGATGGCCGGGAACGGAGCCCTGCTGAAGCACGCCCCCAACGTGCAGGGCTGCGCCCTCGCCATCGAGTCCCTGCTGCTGGAAAGCGGCTTCCCGCCCGGGCTGTTCGCCAACCTGCCCATCGCGGTGGAACAGGTGGAGTCCGTCATCCGGCAGCCGGCGGTCAAGGCCGTGACGCTCACCGGCAGCGAGCGCGCCGGCCGAAGCGTGGCCCGCATCGCAGCGGATTGTCTGAAGAAAACGGTGCTGGAACTGGGCGGCAGCGACCCCTTCGTCATCCTGGAGGATGCCGACCTGGAACTGGCGGCGGAAACCTGCAAGAACAGCCGCCTGCTCAATGCCGGGCAAAGCTGCATCGGCGCCAAGCGCATCATCGTGGTACAATCGGTGTATGCTGAATTCCTGCAGCTGTTCAAGAAAAAATGGGCGGCGGTGAGCTTCGGGGACCCCAGTGACGATAACAGCCACATCGGGCCCATGGTCAGCCAGGCTCAGCGGCAGGAGCTGCACCGGCAGGTGGTGGAGAGCATCGCCCGGGGCGCCAATTGCCTGCACGGCGGCTATGTGCCGGAAGGTCCCGGGGCCTGGTACCCCCCTACCCTGCTGACGGAAGCAGCACCCGGCATGCCGGCCTGGGAGGAAGAACTCTTCGGCCCTGTGGCCGTGGTGACGGCCGCCGCGGACGAGGAAGAGGCCCTTCGCCTGGCCAACGACACGCACTTCGGGCTGGGTGCGGCAGTTTTCACCCGGGACTTGGCCAAGGGTGAGCGGATTGCCGCCGCAGGCCTGCTCGCCGGCAGCTGCTTCGTGAACGGACTGGTGAAATCGGACCCGCGCCTGCCCTTCGGCGGCATCAAGGCCAGCGGCTACGGCCGGGAACTGTCGCGCGAGGGATTGCGGGAGTTCGTGAACCTCAAGACCATTTGGATTAGATGAGATTTGTCATGGCAAATTGAGAAAAAAACATTTTTTCAAAGCCTTCCTTAGCTCTATTTTTGGTCTCAAACATTTTTACATGAAAAATACTGTCCTCCTGCTTTTGCTGTCCCTGGCAGCCGGCATCGCAAGTGGGCAGCCATTGGGCGCAGTGGACAACCACTTGAAAGTGGACCAGTTCGGCTACCGCCCGGCTGCCCAGAAAATAGCCGTCATCAGCCATCCGGTGACGGGGTATAACAACAATGCCCCCTTCCCGAATCCCTCGGCTACCTGCCAGGTGCGGCGCTGGAGTGACAACGCGCAGGTTTTCAGCGGCGCCATCACGGCCTGGAACGGCGGCGCCACCCACGACCAAAGCGGCGACAAGGTCTGGTGGTTCGATTTCAGCAGCCTGCAGGACACAGGCTCCTATTATCTTTATGACCCCGTGAACAACAAGCGCTCCTACCGCTTCCACATCTGCGACCAGGTGCATAAAAACACCCTGAAACAGGCTACCAGGAGCTTTTACTACCAGCGCTGCGGTCATGCAAAGTCGGCTCCATTCGCAGAGTCCCCCTGGACGGACGGCGTCTGCCACCAGCACGCCCAGCAGGACCTCGACTGCCGCCTCGTGTCCAACCCCGTCGCTTCCACCTCCAAAAACCTGCGCGGAGGCTGGCACGACGCGGGCGACTACAACAAGTACACGAATTTCGTCTTCAGCACCCTCACCGACCTGTTGCTGGCCTATGAGGAAAACCCCGTCGCCTGGACCGACGACTTTGCCATCCCGGAGAGTGGCAACGGCAAGCCCGACCTGCTCGACGAGGTCAAGTACGAACTGGATTGGCTGCGCCGCATGCAAAACGCGAACGGCTCCGTGCTTAGCAAGCTGTCCGTCACGGACTGGAGTGCCTCTACCCCGCCGAGCGCCGACACCGGCTACCGCCGCTATGGCGCCGAAAGCACCTCTGCCACGCTGACCGCCGCAGCGGTTTTTGCCCTGGCCGCGATCCAGTACAACAAGGTCCCTGGCTGGGCAGCCTACGCCGACACCCTGGAAAGTGCTGCCATCGCCGCCTGGGACTGGGCCGTGGCCAATCCTTCCGTCGTTTTCAACAATGCAGGCTTCAACAGCAACACCTCGGAAGTGACGAGCTATGACCGCCTCGCGCGGAAAGTGTGCGCAGCCGCCTATTTGTTCGCGCTGACGGACAACAATACCTACAAGACCTTTTTCGATGGCAACTACGCCAGCGTTAACATGATGCAGTGGGGGTACGTCTTTCCGTTCCAGGACCCCTACCAGGACGGGCTGATGTATTACACCAAAAACCCGAATGGCACCACGGCGGTCAAGAACGCCATCCGCAACACGTACATCAACAGCGTCAAGACCATCAACCCCGACAACCTGCCGGCTTTCGTGAACCAGACGGATGCCTACCGCGCGTTTCTGTCCAGCGGTAACACCACCTGGGGCAGCAACATGTTCCGCAGCGTGCAGGCCAATATATTTTACCGCATGAACGTCTATGGCCTGGACACGGTCAATGCCGCGCAGTATGCCAGGGCCGGGCAAGCCATCATCAACTGGATGCACGGGGTGAATCCCACGGCCTATTGTTACCTGACCAACATGGGGGCCCACGGCGCCGAGTTCAGCATTCCGGAGTTTTACCACTCCTGGTTTGCCGACGGCAGCAGCCTGGACCAGAACCCTGCGCCGGGTTTCTTGCCGGGCGGCCCCAATCCGCAGTTTGCCCCCGACGGCGCCTGTGCCTGCACCATTTCCCCGCCGCAGAGCCAGCCGGTGCAGAAGTCCTTCAAGGCCTGGAACACCAGCTGGCCGGAGAATTCCTGGGAGATCACGGAGAATTCCATTTATGCCCAGGCCGCCTATGTCAGGGCCTTGTCGAAGAACGTCCTGGTGAATTCCGTGGCTTGTGTTCCGAACCTGGCGGTTTCCGCCGATCCGCTGCCCGGGAATGTGTACCGCTCGCTGGGTGAGTTGTCCTGTCAAGACAGCCGGGTGGCGGATGGCAGTGCTGTCACCTTCCAGTCGGACCTCGGCGTTTTGCTGGGCCAGGATTTCACGGTGGAGCTGGGGGCTTTGTTTGAGGTGGTAATGGGGCCATGTCCGGCGGGTTGCCCTTGAGGGCTGTCCCGAAAGAACTGCTGGGGGGATGTGCTCCCGTGGAAATGGGGTTGTGTAAAAAGCCCTTGCGGCTGGTTCCCTCGGTGCCGCATGGCTTCCGGGAAGGGTTTTTCAGGGCGCGGGGCTGCGCCCCGCGCCCTTTTCAAAGAGGAGCACGGCGCCCCGGGCTTTTTACACAACCCCAACGCCCTATCCGGGGAACAATCGGCGCCGGCGGAACGAGTTGCCGGGTCTTGATAGGCAATCTTCTTTCGGGGTGCACTCCAACATGAGAAATTCATGGAATTCCAACTAGAAAGCCTAATTTTAGCGGAAAAAAGTCATGACGCTTTCACACCTCATTGCAGCACTTCACCTGATCACCCTGGGCATCGGGTATGGATTCGTCTGGATGCGCGCCTACCAGTTGGCCCGCGTGCAGGAGACCAGGGATCTAAAGGCCGTGTTTTTTGCCGACAACATGTACGGTGTCGCCTCCCTGCTGTGGATAGGCACGGGGCTTTGGCGGGCTTTTGGCGGGCTGGAAAAGGGGACGGAGTACTATCTCGCCAGCCAGACCTTTTGGATGAAGATGGGGCTTTTCGCCGCCGTGTTCGCCTGTGAAATTTATCCAATAATCGTGCTGATCCGCTGGCGCGTACAACTGAAGAAGGGTCTGGAGCCAGACCTGGGTAAAGGGCGGATACTGAGCCGACTGTCCTACGCTGAGTTACTGCTGTTGTCGGCCATGGTGCTGACGGCGGTGATGATGGCGAGGGGATGGTAGGAAAGGTGTCCTGGCCTAAGGAAAGGGCGCTCGGCGGGCCTATGGCCCGCCGAGCGCCCTAAAAACCCCTATCCGGCCGTGGTTTGGCTGCGCCAAATCGCGGCCGGATAGGGGTTTTTAGGGCGCGGGTCTGCGCCCCAGGGACTTTTTGTACAACCCAGAGGATGCGCGACCCACGCCCTTCTAACAAGCGGGATGCTCTCTTACAAATCCCCGCGCTTAAGCGCCTTCACGGCATAATCAGCGGCGCGGGCCGTGATTGCCATGTAGGTCAGCGAAGGATTCTGGCAGGCGGAAGAAGCCATGCAGGCACCATCAGTGACGAAAACGTTCGGAGAAGCCCACATCTGGTTGTATTGATTCAGCGCCGAGGTCTTCGGATCCTTACCCATGCGGCAGGTACCCATTTCGTGGATGCAATGACCGGGAGGCGCAGCCTTCATGTCGTCAAATGGAATGATCGTCTTCGCGCCGGCAGCCTCCAGCATTTCCTGGGCCGTGGTCATGACATCCTTGCGCATGGCGATTTCATTCTCGCGGAATTCGCAGTCAATCTTGAGGATTGGCATGCCCCACTGGTCCGTCTTAGAGGTATCGAGGGACACCTTGTTGTCAAAGTGCGGCAGGCATTCTCCCCAGCCGCCGATCCACATGCCCCAGGCGCCAGGCGTTGCCATGTTCTCCTTGAGGCTGGCCCCGATGCCGGGCTTGTTGGCAGCCCCGCCCCAGCCGTCGCGCGCGGCGCCTCCCTGGAAGCCGTAGCCGCGGACGAAGTCCTTCTGCTGTTCCTTTCCCGGCAGGTTGCGGAAACGAGGGATGTAGATGCCGTTGGGGCGTCGTCCGAAGTAGTACTGGTCCTCAAAGCCTTCGAAGATGCCGTAGGCACCCACCTCGAAGTGATGGTCCATCAGGTAGTGGCCGATGACGCCGCTGTCGTTGCCGAAGCCGTTGGGGAAGCGCTCGCTGATGGAGTTGAGGAGGATGTAGGTGGTGCCGATGGTGCTGGCGTTGAGGAAGATGATTTTGGCGAAATACTCCTCCGTCTGCTTGGTGTTCTGGTCGATGATGCGCACGCCGGAGGCCCTTTGCTTTTCCTTGTCGTAAATCACCTCGCTGACGATGGCGTCGGTGCGCAGGGTGAGGTTGCCGGTGCTGCGGGCAGCCGGGAGGGTGGCGGAGTTGCTGCTGAAGTAGGCGCCGTAGGGGCAGCCCCAGTGGCAACGGTTGCGGTGCTGGCACTTGCCGCGTCCCAGTTTGGTGTGGACGTCCTTGGGCTGGGTGAGGTGGGCAGCGCGGCCGATGATCATGCGGCGGTCTTCCCAGTTTTCCTTGAGTTTTCCCGCCATGTGCTGTTCCACGCAATTGAGTTCCATGGGCGGCAGGAACTGGCCGTCGGGCAACTGTTCCAGACCGTCCTTGTTGCCGCTGATGCCGGCGAAGGTTTCCACGTAGTCGTACCAGGGCGCCAGGTCCTGGTAGCGGATGGGCCAGTCCACGCCAAAGCCGTCGCGGGCATTGCTCTCGAAGTCCATCTTGCTCCAGCGGTAACTTTGGCGGCCCCACATCAGAGAGCGGCCGCCGAGGTGGTAGCCGCGCAGCCAGTTGAAGGGCTTCACTTCCTCGTAGGGATTTTCCTTGTCCTTGACCCAGAAGTCCGAGTTGTCGGGGCTGAAGGCATAGCAGCGGCTCTGTACCTCGTGCTGCTGGCGGAGTTCGTCGGGGATGCGGCCGCGGAGCTTGAGGTCCCAGGGGTTGTTGTTCATCCCCTTGTAGTCCTTGACGTGTTCCAGGTTTTTGCCGCGTTCGAGCAGGAGCACTTTCAAACCCTTCTCGGTGAGTTCCTTGGCGGCCCAGCCACCGGAGATGCCGCTTCCCACGACGATGGCATCGTAGGTGTTGGCTTGTTGTGCTTTGTTATTGATGTTAGGCATGTTATTCTTTAGTTTGGTGATTGCTGTTGGTATTTATGATGGTGCCGGGGCAGTCCAGAAGGTTTTTGTGCTTGGTGTTTGCGGGTGCTAATAAACGGAAAAAAAGGGAATGTGCAATTCTTTGTGGGGGATTTTTCAATGCGGCGGTTTCTTTTGCGAGAAAAGCGGGGATTGGAAGCTGGTTCGCACCTTGCATGGTGGATTGCCGGCGGCACGGGAAGTGAGGCTGTCACCCCCCCCCTTGGGGCGAGGTATCTTCTCGCAGAAGGCGAGCGGGGCTTTGCCCCGCTCGCCTAAAATCCCCTTTCCGTAGGCAATCGGCGCCGGTGGAAAGGATTGCCGGGGCTTTTGAGGCATCCCGGAGCTTTGTCCCACTCCCTTTTCAAAAAGAAGCTGCCACGGCCGGGAGAAGCCGTGACAGCCTTCATCCAGTCTTATTTTAGCGAATTCAGAAAGTTGGTCATCCTGAAGTTCGACAAGATGCTGACGAACGTCCAGCCTATGAAAATCGTCCAAAAGGACAGTTCAAAGCCAAAGATGTCTTTAAAGTAAGTATCCCAAACACTATACAAGATGATGGCAAAAAAGCCGCGCGTGACCATCAATATGAGGACGATCCACCACAGCATTTCCGCCGAGTAGCCTGCAATCTCCAATACCACTTTCACGGTATTCCAATCGATTTTGTTCCTTTTCATGACAAATTATTTTTGGTTAAAAAATGCTGATTGATTCTCCGGAGGAGTAGTTTTATAGACAAAAACAGTTTAAATAAATTCGATTCTGCTTGCCTTCCGTAAAGGGCGGTCGGGGGTTGTATAAAAAGCCCCCGGGGCGAAGTGCTTCTATCTCAAAAGGG